>JABFVJ010000044.1 GCA_013362835.1 Nonomuraea sp.
CGAGCCGGGCATCGTGGTCCGCGCGATGACCTCCCGGCTCGCTCACCGACTGCCGGGGAATACGGGGTTGCACATCCCCTACCCCACCAGTCCCGCCGGACCGGGGCATCCCCGGCGGGAACCATCTTCGCGTCCGGCGGAGAGTGGACCCGCACGGCCGGAATCTCGTCCTTACGGATGAGATCTGGCCGTTTCCTCACGACGGGCGCGCGCCGCCTTGATTCACGCCCGTACGCAACCACCCGTACCGGCTCGCTCGTCTCACAGGTACATGGAGAGCAGTTGCTGGCTGGTGGCTCTGCCGGCCGTCGACGGGATGCAGTACGTGTACCGGGTGTACGCCCCGGAGGACGCGCTGCTCGCCGACCTGTTCTGGGACGCCTGGCACTGCCACGACGAGAGCACGTTCCCGCGGGCGTGGGACGTGTTCGACGCGGCGGTGATACGCCTGGTGGCCTGACCGGCCTCCCGCCCGGCCCGTCTCCACATTTCCTGACGGTTCATCAGCATTGAATGTTCGCGGCCCTGCGGCTACGTTCCGCGACACCGTAGCCGGAGACGAAGGGGTGGTCGCATGGCCGAAGTCAGCGCGGAGGCACGGATCGAGGCGCCGGCCGAGAAGGTGTGGAGCCGGCTCACGGACTGGTCGTCGTACGGCGAGTGGAACGCCACCCACACCAGCTTCCCCGAGGGCGGCCCGAAGAGCCTCGAAGTGGGCGGGACCTACCAGGAGAACATGAAGCTGATGGGCTTCCCGGCCGAGGTCGAGTGGACCATCGACGAGCTGGAGCCGGCCCGGGTGTTCGCCACCAGGGGCAAGGGCCCGATGGCGGTGAGCCTGGTCAACCGCTACACGCTCGTCCCCGACGGCGACGCGACCACGGTCCGCATCGACAGCGAGTTCACGGGCGCGGCGGTGTCCCTCATGGCGGGCAAGCTGAAGGACTCGGCGACGGCCGCGCTGAACGAGTCGCTGCGGAAGCTGGCGGGGCTGGTGGCCTGACCGGGGGCGGACGCACGCGAAGGCGCCCCGCGGATGCTCCGCGGGGCGCCTTCGCACGGCCGTCAGTCCTCTTCGGCGAGGATCAGGTACAGCTTCTTGCGGGCCTCGTTGATGACGCCGACCGCCTTCTCACGCTGCTCCTTGCTGCCGGTCTTCCAGACCTGCCCGAAGGCCTCCATCAGACCGAAGCCGGCCTGGCGGATCTCACCCAGCGCCTCGAAGTCCACACCGCGGGAGGCTTCCTCCCAGGGCGCGTCGGGGCCCTCCTCGGCCGCGGTGCGGCCCGCCTCGGTGAGCGAGAACAGCTTCTTGCCGCCCTCGCTCTCGCTGGCGATCAGGCCCTCGTCCTCCAGCAGCTGAAGGGTGGGGTACACCGAGCCGGGGCTGGGCTTCCACGCTCCGCCGCTGCGCTCGGCGATCTCCTGGATCATCTCGTACCCGTGCATCGGCCGGTCCCTGAGCAGGGCGAGGATCGACGCGCGTACGTCGCCGCGCCGCGCCCTGCCCCTCGGTCCGCCGCGCCCTCGTGGCCCCCAGGGGCCCGGACCGAAGCCCGGTCCACCGAAGCCGGGGCCACCGGGGCCACCCGGCCCGAAGGGCCCGAAGGCACCACGCCGTCCGTCGAAACCGCCTCGGCCGCCTCGGGGGCCGGGTCCACCGTGTCCACGTTCGAATCCATGGGAACGCATCGCCATCACTCCATCCATCGTTGATCTGTCGCGATGCGTCAACGATATATCGGAACAGTTCGCATGGCAAGGCCCCTGGAGCCGGCCCCGGGCACCGGCGCACCCCGCTCAGTGCCCCCGGAACGCCTCCTCCAGCCACCAGGCCCCGTGTTCCCGCGTCACCTTGGCGTCCACCAGCAGCGGCGCCGAGCGGGGCCCCGCCACCCAGTCCTCCACCGCCTTGAGGTCGGCGCGGCCTCGTACGGTCACCGCCTCGAAGCCATGGCCGCGCGCGACGGCGGCGAGGTCGGTGGGCGGGAAGGTGACCGTGTCGAGGGGGAAGCCGTCGGGGCCGAAGTGGTGGACCTCGGCGCCGTAGGCCTCGTCGTCGTAGACGATCACGACCATGGGCAGCCCGAGCCGTCGTACGGTGTCCAGCTCGGCCACGCCCATCAGCGCCCCGCCGTCCCCGAGCGCCGCCACCGGCAGCCGGTCCGGCCGGGCCAGGGCCGCGCCGATCGTCGTCGCGAGGCCCAGGCCGATCGACTGGAAGGCCTGGGTGAAACAGAAGCCGTCCTCGTCGGGCACCGACAGATAGGCGCTCGGATAGCCCATGAAGTTGCCGGAGTCGACTCCCACGACCCGCTCGGCCGGGAGGACGGCGTCGAGGGCCGCGCTCAGGGTGCGCGGGTCGATACGGTCCCGGGTGCTCTCGTCGTCGTAAGGGATGTCCCGCCACCGCCCTCGGGCGCGGAGGGCTAGCGCGATGTCCTCGGTGCGCCGGCCCTCGCGTCGTTCGCCGCCCGCGGCCAGCGCCTGTCGTGCCGTGCGGGCGACGTCGCCCGTGACGCCCAGGTGGATCTCGCGGTGCGCGCCGAGCGCGGAGGCGTCGTCGTCGACCTGGACGACCGTGGCGCCGGGCCCGATCAGCCGGCCGTGCCGCGTGGTCCACATGGTGAGGGCACAACCCCAGGCCACGATCAGGTCGGCGTCCTGGATCAGTTCGGCGGCCAGGGGCGTGGCGAAGCCTCCGGAGATGCCGAGCGACCAGGGGTCGCCGTGGAACAGGCCGTGGGCGACGGCGGAGGT
>JABFVJ010000295.1 GCA_013362835.1 Nonomuraea sp.
CACGTGCTACCGGCACCCCTCCAAGGAGACCTGGGTCCGCTGCCAGCGCTGCAACCGCCCCATCTGCCCCGACTGCATGCGCGACGCGGCCGTGGGCTTCCAGTGCCCCGAATGCGTGGCTCAGGGCAACCAGGGCATCCGCCAGGCCCGCTCGGCCTTCGGCGGCTCGATCGTCCGCACCCCCTACGTGACGTGGACGATCCTGGGCCTGCTCGTCGTGGTCTTCGGCGCGCAGCTGCTGACGGGCAACCTGGTCGGCGAGGAGCTGGCCATGCGGCCGATCTACGTCGCGGTCGGGGAGTATTGGCGGCTGGTCACCTCGGCCTTCGTCCACGACGCCGGCGGCAACTTCCTGCACATCCTCTTCAACGGCTGGGCCATCTTCGTCATCGGCCCCTACCTCGAACGCGCCTTCGGCCATCTCCGCTACCTGGCGATCTTCCTGATCAGCGCGGTCGGCGGCTCGGTGCTCAGCCTTTGGTTCGACGCCCCGACCACCGCGACGGTCGGCGCCTCGGGAGCCGTCTTCGGCATGTTCGGCGCCGTGCTCGTGGCCGGCCGCAAGCTCAAGCTGGACGTACGCGGCATCATGCTGGTGATCGTGCTCAACCTGGTGATCACCTTCTTGGTCCCCGGCATCAGCTGGACCGGACACATCGGCGGTCTGATCACGGGCACCCTGCTGGCCCTGGCGCTGGTCTACGCGCCGAGGAAGAGCCAGGCGCTCTGGCACGCGCTGGCGATCGCTGGAGCGCTGGCCCTGCTGGTGGTGCTCGTAATGGTTCGCGTCCCAGCGATAATCAGCATCCTGAGCTGAGCTTCCCCAGGCTGTGGAAAAGACTGTGGAAAGAACTAACGCCAGCGGGTGGAAAGAACCACACCGAAGATGATGAAAACAAACCCGATCAGCAGATTCCAGTTCTGGAGGTCGCTGAAGAGGGGCGTCTGCGGGGCGACGTAGTAGATCGCGATCCACAGGATGCCGATGATCCAGGACACCACCATGGTGGGGGCCAGCCAGCGCGGGCTGACCTTGACCTGCTGGGTCTTCTGCGGCGGCGTGTAGACCGCCTTCTTGCGAGCCTTGGACTTGGGCACTGGATAACTCCTGCTGAGGGCCTGGGCTTCCGGATCGTCCACAGGCTCTTCGTTAAGCGTAGTTGAAGCGTGCCCCAGGATAGTCGCCACGCGCACGACATGGCGATCCCTCACGTCAGGAGATGTCGCGCATACGCTGATCGCATGCGGTCCACGCTCCGGGCCGTGGGGGAGCTGAGCATCACCGCGGGCCTCGTCCTCATGCTGTTCTGCGCCTACCTGCTCTGGGGCACCGGCGCCTACACCCAGAGCCAGCAGCTGCTGCTCCAGCGCGAGCTGGCCGCCGACAAGGCGGAGGAGGAACGCGGCCGCCTCGACAAGATCGAGCTGGGCAAGGCCGTGGCCCTGCTGACCATCCCCAGGCTCGGCCACGACTACCGGTACGCCATCGTCGAAGGCGTGGACGCCGAGCACCTGAAGAAGGGCCCCGGCCACTACCCGCACACCGCCATGCCCGGCCAAGTAGGAAATTTCGTAGTCTCCGGCCACAGAACCACGTACGCCGCCCCCTTCAACGAGATCGACGAGCTCGAACGCGGCGACGAGATCATCGTCGACGCCCGCGAGGCCCGGTACACCTACCGCGTGACCTCCCAGGACATCGTGGAGCCCACCGAGGTGGACGTCCTGGCCCCCGTACCCGGCAAGCCCGACATCCGCCCCATCCGCGCCTACATCACGCTTTCCACCTGCCACCCCGAATACTCCGCCGCCCAACGCCTCATCGTGTACGGCGTCCTGAAGAAGACCGAGCTCAGAAAGGAATGACATGTACGGCTGGATCTGGCGCAGGCTGCCGGGCGACACCCGCGCCAAACTGCTGACCGCCACCCTCCTGGTCGCGGTCGCGGGGGCCGTACTCTGGTACGTCGTGTTCCCGCTACTCGAACCCGCGGTGACGCTTGACGAGGTGACCGTAAGAAGATGACCCGCCTGCTGGTCGTGGACAACCACGACAGCTTCGTGCACACGATCGTGCAGTACCTGCGCGTCCTCGGCGCCGAGTGCGACGTACGCCCGCGCGACGTCGTCAGCGTGGACGACGCCGACAGCTTCGACGGCGTCCTCATCAGCCCGGGGCCCGGCACGCCCGAGGACGCCGGCGTGAGCGTGCCCCTGGTGCTGCGTGCGGCCGAGCGCGAGAAGCCGCTGCTCGGCGTCTGCCTCGGTCACCAGGCCATCGCGGTCGCGTACGGCGCCACCGTCGCCCGCGCGCCCGAGCTGGTCCACGGGCGCGCCAGTGACGTGCTCCACGACGGCAAGGGCGTGTTCGAGGGCCTGCCGTCGCCGGTGTCGATGACCCGCTACCACTCGCTCGCCGTGCTCCCGGAGACCGTCCCCGACGTGCTCGACGTGACCGCCCGCACCGACGACGGCGTCATCATGGGCCTGCGCCACCGCGGCGCGCCCATCGAGGGCATCCAGTTCCACCCCGAGTCGGTGCTGTCCGAACACGGCCACCGGCTGCTCCTGAATTGGTTGCGCGGGATCGTGTAACACCCGCCTGGCGCAGAGCGACTACCAAGTGAGCGTCCCCGCCGTTGCCCCCGAGCGGCGGGGACGTTTCTATGTGCCAAAAACCAGGAAAACTCGCCGAACCGGGATGAACTCCCTGAGGCCCGTGAACTCGCTCGACCCCCGGTGAACGCCGAAGGGCCGCCCGTCCCGCAGAGGATGGGCGGCCCTTCGTGTCGTCGGTGGCGTCAGCCGGTGAGGCCGTCGTCGCCGATCGGGTTGTCCTCGGTGGGCTGGTCGTCCGGCGGGAAGTCGTCGGTCGGCTCGTCGGAGGGCTGGTCGGACGGCTGGTCGCTGGTGGGCGGCGGCGCCGTGTCGTCAGGCCCGGTGGACACCACGATCGTGATCGTCGTGCCCGGCTGCAGCTTCTGACCCGCGGGCGGGTTCTGCTGGATGACCGTGCCCTCGGCCTGGTCGCTGGGCTGCGGCGAGACCTTCACCTTGAACCCGGCGCCCTTGAGCGTGGAGGTGGCGTCCCCCTGCGTGTAGCCGGTCACGTCGGGCAACTCGGTCAGCTCGAACGGCACGTAAAGGGTGACAGAACTGCCCTTCTCGACCTCGGTGCCCGCCGCCGGCTTGGTCTCGAAGACCTTGCCCTGCGGTTTGGACGACTGCTTGGTCTTGATCGTGCCGCGCAGCCCGGCCTGTTCCAGGATGGCCATCGCGTCCTCGGTGGACACGTTGAGCAGCCCGTCGGGGACCGCCACCTTCTCCTTGCCCTTGGAGACGAACAGCTTGATCGTCGTGCCCTTGTCGACCGACTGGCCGCCGGCGGGCTCGGTCCTGATCACCGTGCCCTTGTCGACCTCGTCGCTGGGCTCCTGCACCACGTCGAACTTCAGCCCGAGCTCGGTGAGCTTGCTCTCGGCGTAGGCCTGCTTCTGCGTGGCGAGGGTGGGAACCAGGACCCCGGCGTCGGCCGGCGTGTCCTTCTGGCCGAACACGAGATAGCCGACCGTGACGAAGGCGCCGATGATCAGCAGCGGAATGATGATCCACAACGCCGTCTTGACCGCGTTGCCGCCACCGCCGCCGGCGGCCCTGCGCCGCCCGACCCGGGTGCCGCCGTCGCCGTCGCCGTACTCGTACGGCGGGATCGCGCCGGTGCGCTGCGTGGCAGGGCCCTGGGCCGCATGGGGGGCGGTCATCATGCGGGTGCCCTGGTTCTGCATGCCGGTCATGGCCATCGTCTGGGCGTCGACCGGCATGCCGGACATGGCCCGCTGGATGTCGGCCCGCATCTCGCCCGCGTTCTGGTAGCGGTGAGCCGGGTCCTTGGCCATGGCCTTGAGCACGATGGCGTCGGCCCACGCCGGGATCTCGCGGTCGATCTGCGAGGGCGGGATCGGGTCTTCGCGGACGTGCTGGTAGGCGATGGCCACCGGGGAGTCGCCGGTGAACGGCGGCTGGCCGGTGAGCAGCTCGTACAGCACGCAGCCGGTGGAGTAGATGTCGCTGCGGGCGTCGACGCGCTCGCCGCGCGCCTGCTCGGGCGACAGGTACTGGGCGGTCCCTATCACCTGCGCCGTCTGGGTCATCGTGGCGGCCGAGTCGGCCATCGCGCGCGCGATGCCGAAGTCCATCACCTTGACGTCGCCGGCGCGCGTGATCATCACGTTGGCCGGCTTGATGTCACGGTGGACGATGCCGCCGCGGTGGCTGTAGTCGAGCGCCCGCAGGATGCCGTCGACCAGCTCGGCCGCGCGCTCGGGCAGCAGCCGCCGGTCCTGGCGCAGCAGGTCGCGCAGCGTCCTGCCGTCGACGTACTCCATCACGATGTACGGCACGGGGGTGCCGTCGGTGGTGTCCTCGCCCGTGTCGTAGACCGCGACGACGGCCGGGTGGTTCAGTGAGGCCGCCGACTGCGCCTCACGGCGGAAGCGGGCCTGGAAGGTGTGGTCGCGCGCGAGGTCGGAGCGGAGGGTCTTGATCGCGACTATGCGGTCCAGCCGGATGTCTCGGGCGCGATACACCTCGGCCATGCCGCCGCGCCCGACGACACCGTCGAGCTCGTAACGACCTCCGAGTAGCCGAGGCTGAGTCATTTCCTGCACTGTCCCTTACCGTTCATCTTGGGTACCGGCCTGCTCGGGGGGCCGCCGGTGTCCATCATCGACCCCGTGGCGCATCACGTCTCCTCCTTCGGCGGGTTTGTGTCACCCGGGTCCGGCGAGGCGGTCGGTGTCGGAGTTGTCGGTGTCCTGCTGGGCGTTGGGGTGGGGGTGGGAGTCGGAGTACGGGTGGTGGTCGGGGTCGGCTTCGGCGTCGGCTTCTTGGTGGGAGTAGCCGTCTTGCTTACCGTAGCCGACCGCGAGGGTACCGGCCGCGTCGACTTCACCGGAAGCACGGGCGGCCGCCGCGTGTGCTTCTTCGTCCGCGTGGGCCTGACCTGCTCCGGGCTCTGCATCGGCGAACGGCTGGGCTCGGCGATCTCGGGCAGCTGCGGCGGCACGGTATCGCGGTTGGCGAACGTGATGGCGCTCAGCCCCACCGCGGCCACGCAACCGGCCGTCGCGACCAGCGCCAGCGTCCGCGCGCTCCGGCGGCTCCTCGGCGGGTTCTGGACGGTCGTCGCCGGGTCGAGGTTGCCGGTCGTCAGCTGGTCCTCGGGGGACGGCTCGCGTACGCGGAAACCCGCCGGATCGGTCAGCATGCTCAGGTCGGAGCCCTGCTCAAGCCCGCTGGCCAGCGACTCGCGCAGCACGTACGCCCGGTCGGCCGCCTCCAGCGCCGTGGCGGGACGCCCGCCCGGCTCCTTGGCCAGCAGCGTCATGACCAGCTCGCGCACCGGCGCGGGCACGTCGACCCCGAGCGGCGGCGGCTGCTCGTTGAGGTGCAGCAGCGCGATGGCCACCTGGCTGTCGGCCCGGAACGGCGTGCGGCCCGCCAGGCACTCGTAGGCCACCACGCCGAGCGAGTAGAGGTCGGTCGCGGGCGTGAGCGGGAAACCCTGGGCCTGCTCGGGGCTGACGTACTGGGCGGTGCCGAGCACGGTGCCGGTCTGCGTGACCGGCGCGGCCTCCAGGGCGCGGGCGATGCCGAAGTCGGTCACCTTGATCGTGCCCTCGCGGGTGACCAGCAGGTTGCCCGGCTTGATGTCCCGGTGGATGATCCCCGAGGAGTGGGCCGCGTGCAGCGCCTTGGCGGTCTGGTGGACCACGTCGAGCGCCACCTCGGGCCCGAGCGCGCCGTTACGGCCCAGAATGGCCGACAGCGGCTCGCCGTGCACCAGCTCCATCACGAGGTAGGCGAGGTCGCTCTGCTCGCCGTAGTCGAAGATCTGGGCCACGCCGGGGTCGGCGAGGGCGGCGGTGAGCCGCGCCTCGTTGCGGAAGCGCTCGCGGAACGTGGGGTCGGCGTGCATGTGACTGCGCAGGATCTTGACCGCGACCTCGCGGCCGAGCAGCTCGTCACGGGCGCGCCACACCTCTCCCATACCGCCCGTGGCGATGCGGGAGAGCAGCAGGTAGCGGTTACGGAGCCGCATGACCCAGCACGTTACCGTCACTCACTTGTTCAGCACCGCCTCCAGCACAGCCTTTGCGATCGGCGCGGCGGTGTGGCCGCCCGTCGCCTCCGCGCCGACGTTGGCGGCGCCGGACTCGACGATGACCGCCAGCGCCACCTGCGGGTCCTCGGCAGGCGCGAAGGAGATGAACCAGGCGTGCGGCGGCGCGCCGTCGGCGGTCTCCGCTGTGCCCGTCTTCCCCGCTACTTGGACGCCCGGCACCTGCGCCAGGTTGGCGGTGCCGTTGTTGACCACGCTCACCATCATGTCGCGCAGCTTGCCCGCCGTCTCGGAACTGACCGCCTCCGACAGAGCGTCCTGCTTGGCGTCCTCGATCGTGTCGCCCTTGGCGTCAGTGATCTTGTTGACCAGGTACGGCTTCATGACCGTGCCGTCGTTGGCGATGCCCGCCGCGATCATGGCCATCTGCAACGGGGTCATCCGGTTGCTGTTCTGCCCGATCGAGGCCATCGCGAGGGCCGCGTCGTCGTAGTCCTTGCCGAAGTCGCTCTGCGCCACCGACATCGGCACGCCGATCTGCTCGCCCATGCCGAACTTCTCGGTCTGCTCACGCAGCTTGTCGAAGCCGAGCTCCATGCCGATCTTGGCGAACGGCGTGTTGCAGGACTTCTCCAGCGCGTACACGAGCGGCACCTGGCCGGCGCCGCAGGCCGCGCCGCCGTAGTTGGGCAGGCTGATGTTCGTGTTGGGCAGCGGCAGCCGCTGCGGCGCGTCGACGGTCGTGTCGGGCCCGCGCGAGGAGTCGTCCTCCAGGTACGCCGCCGCCGTCACCACCTTGAACGTCGACCCAGGCGGGTACGTCTGCCCGATCGCCCGGTTGAGCAGCGGCTGGCTCTTCTCCTTGGCCAGCTCGTCGTAGCGCCTGAACACCGTCCCCTTGTCGGTGGTCGACAGCTCGGCGGGGTCGTAGGTGGGCAGCGACACCATCGCGAGGATCGCGCCCGTCTTCGGGTTGAGCGCGACCAGCGCGCCGCGCTTGCCGCTCGCGCGCAGCGCGTCGTAGGCCGCCTTCTGCGCCTTGGGGTTGATCGTGAGCTCGACGTTGGCGCCCTTGGTCGGCTGGCCCGTGAACAGGTCGATGCTGCGCCGCAGGAGCAGGTCGGCGCTGGAGCCGTCGAGCAGCTTGTTCTCGGTGCCCTCGATCGCGCTCGCGCTCTCGGGCGAGAAGAAGCCCGTGACGTGCGCGTACAGCTTCCCGTCGGAGTATTTCCTGACGAACTTGAAGTCTTTGCTGTCGGTCTCCACCGACTGGGCGATCACCTTGCCGCCGGCCGTGATCCGGCCGCGCTCGACGGCGTAGCGCTCGTAGTAGTTGCGGCGGTTGCTCGGGTTGGAGCGGTAGTCGTCGGCCTTGACCGCCTGCAGGATGTTCACGTTGATCATCAGAAGCGCGAACATGGCCAGGCAGGCCACGGCCGCGCGCTTCAATGTGCTGTTCATCGCTGGAACACCTGGGTGAGTCCTTCGTTCTGGATCGCCTGGGGCGGGGGCCGTCGCGCCGCGTCTGACATGCGTACCAAGAGCGCGATAAGGATCCAGTTAGCCAGCAACGCCGAGCCGCCCTGCGACATGAACGGGGTGACCAGGCCGGTCAGCGGGATGAGGTTGGTCACGCCGCCGACGATGATGAACACCTGCCAGGCCAGGATGAACGACAGCCCGCCCGCCAGCATCTTCGAGAACGGGTCGCGCGCCACCAGAGAGGTGCGCAGGCCGCGCTCGACCAGCAGCGCGTAGAGCATGAGCAGCGCCATCAGGCCGGTCAGGCCGAGCTCCTCGCCGGTCGCGGCGAAGATGAAGTCGGAGAAGCTCAGCGGGATCAGCTCGGGGTGCCCCTGGCCGAGCCCGGTGCCGAGGATGCCGCCCGCCCCGAACCCGAACAGCCCCTGCATGATCTGGAAGCTCTTGCTGCACATGGGGTCGCCCGGCGGGTCCTCCTGGCAGACCGGGGCGGTGCCGAAGAAGACCGGATTGCTCGGGTCGAGCCAGGCGGCGAAGCGGGCGCCGACGTGGTCGAAGACCTGCCCCGCCATGAACGCGCCACCGACGAACAGCAGGATGCCGATGAGCACCCACGACGTGCGCTGCGTGGCGATGTAGAGCATCGCGATGAACGTGCCGAACAGCAGCAGCGAGGTGCCGAGGTCCTTCTCGAAGACCAGGACCAGCAGGCTGAGGCCCCAGGTGACGAGGACCGGGCCGAGGTCTCTGGCCCGCGGCAGGTCGATGAAGAGCAGCCGCCGCCCGGCCAGCGCCAGCACGTCGCGCTTGGCCACGAGATAGCCGGCGAAGAACACCACCAGCGCCAGCTTGGCGAACTCGCCCGGCTGGATGGAGAAGCCGCCGATCCTGATCCAGATCTTCGCGCCCTGCACCTCGCTGAGCGAGCCGGGCAGCAGCGCGGGGATCGCCAGCAGCACCAGGCCGACCGCGCCCGCGGTGTAGGTCAGGCGCTGCAGCAGCCGTTGGTCACGCAGGACGATCAGGGTGATCGAGAACATCACGACGCCGACGCCGGTCCACATGATCTGGTTGGCCGTGGACGCGCCCCCCATGCCGGCCGCTTCCAGCCGGTAGATCATCACCAGGCCGAGGCCGTTGATCAGGGTCACGAGCGGGAGGATCAGCGGATCCGCCCACGGGGCGAACTTGGCCAGCACCAGGTAGGCGGCCAGCATCAGGCCGCCCAGCCCCAGCCCGTAGGCCAGCATGCCCGCGGGCACCTTGCCGTCGACGGCCAGGCCCACGTTGGCGTAGGCGCCCATGACGATCAGCACCGCCATGGCCAGCATGACCAGCTGGGCCACCCGCCGCTTGGCGGGCATCGCTACGGGGGTCGCGAGAGCGTCTGCCATTTACCGTGACTTCGTCTTGGTTGCGGCCGGCGTCGGGGACGCGGTCGTGGCGGAGGTCGTGTCGTCGGTGTCGTCCTGGGAGAACTTGAAGCCGTTGATCCTCGTCACGCCTTCGTCGACGGTGGTGACCGGAATGCCGCCCTTGATCAGGGCCTGATCGGCCGGGGACAGCTTGGAGAGCGGCTTGCCCGTGCTCTTCTCGACGTGGAAGAACTGCAGCGGCCCCACCTCCTGCTGGATCCCCTGGAAAACGACCACTTCGTCGCCCCTGGCACCGACGAAGAACTGGTCTTGGGTCCACTGCCATCCAAGGTAGCCGCCGACGCCCACGGCGACGACGCCTATCCCGAGCACGGTGACCAGCACGGGCCACACGCGACGACGCCTTCCCGAACGCCTGGTCGTCTGCGCGACCGGCTCATCGAAGTCGTCGTCGGCGATCGCCGGCTGGGGTGCGGTCACCGCGCTCAATCGCCCCGGCGAGGTGTCCTGGGCGTTGCCTCGCAGCTTGGTCATGCCCGCGGCGCCGACGATCGCGGCGTCGGCCGGCACCTGCTGGCCGTCCGTGATCTCCAGCACGTCGGCGAGCACGCACGTGATGTTGTCGGGCCCGCCACCCCTGTTCGCCAGATCGATGAGCTGGCGGACGACCTCTTCAGGGTCGTCGAAGTTGGTGAGCGTGGCATGGAGCGTCTCAGCGCTCACCACGCCCGACAGGCCGTCGGAACACAGCAGGTAGCGGTCGCCCACCTGGGCCTCGCGGAGCGTGAGGTCGGGATCGACCTCGCCGCTGCCGTCGAGCGCGCGCAGCAGGATCGAGCGTTGCGGGTGCGTGGCCGCCTCTTCGGGCGTGATGCGCCCGTCGTCGACGAGCTGCTGCACCAGCGTGTGGTCATGGGTGATCTGGTAGAGCTCGCCGCGTCTCAGGAGGTAGGCGCGCGAGTCGCCCACGTGCACCAGGGCGACCTGGGTGCCGTTCCAGAGCATGGCGGTGAGCGTCGTGCCCATGCCTTTCAGGCTGGGATCCCGCCCGACCATTTCGTGCAGCCTGCGGTTGGCGTCGCGTACCGCTGCCTCGATGGCGTTGAGCAGGTCACCCCCCTGTTGGGCCTCTTCCAGAGAGGCCATGGCGGCGATGGCGACAGAGCTCGCCACCTCGCCGTGTGCGTGCCCGCCCATGCCGTCGGCGACAGCGAGCAGGCGGCCGCTAGCGTACGCCGAGTCCTCGTTCCCTTCGCGGAGGAGGCCGACGTCCGAGCGGGCGGCGTAGCGGAGTGCGATGGTCATTTGCGCAATTCAATGACTGTCTTGCCGACGCGGATCGGAACACCGAGCGGCACCGGGGTCGGACGGGTGACTTTCGAGCGGTCGAGATACGTGCCGTTGGTCGAACCGAGATCTTCCACGATCCACTGACCGTCCTGAGGGAAGAGCCGGGCATGCCGGCTGGAAGCGTAGTCGTCGCTGACTACCAGCGTGGCGTCATTCGCCCGGCCAATGGTGATGGGCGTCTCCGTGAGGTTAATGGTGGTGCCCTGCAATGGGCCACCGGTAACGATGAGCTGGCGTGGCTCGCCCTTTTTGTTCTTGGGCTTTGCCACCGGTTTGGCGGGCTTCACGGCTTTGCGCGGGCCCGCGGGAGCCGTGCGTGAACCGAACAAGTCAGTCCGGATCACGCCGACTGCGGCAATGACGAAGAACCACAGCACCGCCAGGAAGGCGAGCCGGATCAGCAGCAGCGTGAGCTCGGACATGGACCGTCTGTCTACCCCTAATCGCGCCGGAACACCAGAGTCGTGCGCCCCAGCGTCACTCGCGTGCCGTTCTGGAGCTCGATTCTGCGTACCGGCTGGCCATTGACGAAGGTGCCGTTCGTCGAACCGAGATCGACGAGGGCCACTGTCTGCCCCTCGACGCGCAGCTCCGCGTGGTGCCGCGACACGCCCGGATCGACGAGACGAAGATCGCAGTCGGTGCCCCTGCCGAGCAGCGTCACCGGAGTGGTGAGCTCGTAGGAGCGGTCGCCCTGCGGATCGTCCTGAGTGGAGACGAGCAGCCTGGGCCGCCCGTTGAAGGCCCCGGGCCTGGACGGGGGCAGGTCGCTCGCCGGCTGGCGGATCTCGTCCTGCTCGACCGTCGCGCCGCGGATGACGCCCGACCGGATGCGGAACAGGCCCACAGCCAGGTCTGCGGCGGTCTCGAAGCGCACCCGGACCGGTCCCACGAAGGAGTAGCCCTGTTCCTTGGCGTACTCCCTGGCGAGGTTGGCCAGCTCGTGGCTGATGCTGTCGGCGTAGACCTCAAGCCGTTCGCTGTCGGTCGTGGACAGCTCCACCACGAAGTCGTTGGGCACGAGCGTGCGACCCTGTGCGACGATCGCCGCCCGCTCATCCATCTCCCGCTGAACCGCGCTGGCGACCTCGACCGGCTGAAGGTCAGATTTGAACGCCCGCGCAAAGGCCCCCTCAACCAAGCCTTCGAGCCTTCGCTCGAAGCGCTGAAGGACTCCCACCGGGTACCTCCCTTCTTCCCTGCATATGATCGCGGCCCCAGACGCTTCCGGCGCCCGGTTTCCGCTCGTACCACGTCGCGGCATCCTGACGCTCGTGCCAGTCGCGCCCAGCTCCTCCGCTCCCGTGTCTTATGCGATCGTATCCGGGTTCAGTACCAGTGGCTGTTCCGTGCTACTGTTTCTCCGCACCCACAAAGGGCGGGTGGCGGAACGGCAGACGCGCACGGTTCAGGTCCGTGTGTCCGAAAGGACGTGAGGGTTCAAATCCCTCCTCGCCCACT
>JABFVJ010000130.1 GCA_013362835.1 Nonomuraea sp.
CGGAGCGGGCCGCGGCTTCAGATCGGCGATCGCCGCGGCGCTGATCGACCGAGGTCACCAGGTCGTCGGCGTTGCGCGCACCGCCGGCGCATTGGCGGACGTGCACCGACGATGGGGTGCGGCGTTCGTCCCGGTTGTCGCCGACGCGACCGACGCGGAGACCGCCCGCACCCTGATCGAGCATCACCAGCCGACGTTGCTCGTGCTCAACGCGGGCGCGACACCCGCCAGGCGATATCCAGCGGGGCTGCCCTGCGCGGCTCACCGCTCAGCGGCGGATACTCGGGCGCGAAGGCGATGATCCGATTTCTCGCCGGATACGCCGCCGATGAATCCCGCCGCGCCCAGCTCGGCATCGGCTTCGCCACCGTACTGCCGCAACTGACGCCTGTCACCGAATTCGGCGCCGCCGGGGCCGCCGCATACGCCCAGCGGCAGGGAATCGACACCGACACCTTCGCGGCGGCCTCGGAAGCGCTTCTCACGCCGGCCATCGTCGGCGCCGAGATCGCGCGGCTGTGCCAGGACACCGACAACCAGGACGAGCACCGGGCGTACCAGCTCACCGGCCACGGACTTCACGCGATGGCGTGAACAAGCAGAAAGAGAAGGTCATGTTGCTGGAAAACAAGAATGTCGTCGTCTACGGCGCGGGCGGCGCGGTCGGTGGTGCGGTGGCCCGCGGTTTCGCTCGCGAAGGCGCCAGAGTGTTCCTGACCGGGCGAAGTCTCGACGTCATCGAAAGGGTCGCGAAGGAGATCTCCGCCGCGGGTGGGGCGGTCGAGACCGCCGTGGTGGACGCCGAGGACGAGAACTCCGTGACCGAGCACCTGGACGCGGTCGTCGCCGACGCCGGCAGCATCGACGTGTCGTTCAACGCGATCGGAATATCGCCCGTGGGATTGCAGGGAATACCGCTCGCCGAACTGCCGGTCGAGAATTTCCTGCGCCCGATCACCACGTATGCCCAGGCTCATTTCATCACCGCGAGATCCGCCGCACGGCACATGATCGCCCGGCGGTCGGGGGTGATCATGATGCACACACCCGAACCGGCCCGTTCGCCGCTGCCCCTGGTGGGCGGCATGAGCGTCGGCTGGGCGGCGATGGAGGGTCTCAACCGCGCGCTGTCGGCCGAATGGGCCCAGCACGGTGTTCGCGCGATCTGCCTGCGTACCACGGGCATGGTGGAGACGCCGGTCATCGACGTCGTGTACGGGCTGCACGCCGACGCGCTGGGGATCACCAAGGAGCAGTTCATCGCGCTGGCGAGTGGCATGGGCCACCGCAAGCGCCCGACCACGCTGGCCGAACTCACGGAAGCGGCGGTGTTCCTCGCCTCCGACCGGGCCTCCGCGATGACCGGCACCGTCGCCAACCTGACCGGCGGAATCATCGTCGACTGACCCGACCCGCCCCGACCGCCGTTTCGGCGGCCGGGGCATCCCCGCAGAGGAGCAAGAGCTATGAACGATCTACTCGCGACGGCCGTCGCCGCGCACGGTGGCGTGGACCGGTGGAACCGGATCCGGACGATCTCTGTCGACGCCGCCATCACCGGGGCCTTCTGGCAGATCAAGGGGCAAGGCGACGCGCTGACGAAGGTCCGCTTCGAGGTGGACACCACGCGGGAACGGCTGACCATGGACTTCGTCGGCCAGGACCGGCGGTCGGTCTTCGAACCCGACCGGGTCGTCCTGCAACGACCGATCGGCACGGTGGTCGAGGCACGCGACGACCCGGAACGGTCGTTCGACGGCCATCAGTTCGAGACGCCGTGGGACGACCTGCATCTGGCGTACTTCACCGGGGAAGCACTGTGGACGTACCTGAATACGCCGTTCCTGTTCACCTGGCCGGGGTTCGTCTGTGAGGAGATCGCCCCGATTGAGGCCGACGGTGAAACATGGCGGCGGCTGAAAGTGACCTTCCCCGACCACATCAAGAGTCACACCCGCACGCAGGTGTTCTGCTTCGGCCCGGACGGGTTGCTGCGCCGCCACGACTTCACCATCGACATCGTCGGCCGGACGGTCGAGGCGCAGCTTCACGCCGCCGACTATCGCGACGTCGACGGCATCGTCATCCCCGCCACGCGACGGGCCTACGCCCCGATGGGCGACGACCAGATCGTCTTCGTCGCCATCGACATGGCTGACATCGCCGTCCACTGACCGAATTCCTTTCTCGCAAGGGACCTCACGATGAACGACACCCACCAGGCCCGGTCGCTCCGGCGGGGCCCGAGTGGTACGGCGACAACGGCTGCCGCACGTACTTCATCAACGATCGCGAGCACGAGCCGATGGGAGCAACGTTGCGCCACCACAGAATGTGCGGATCATGCACACCATGACTGAAGCCAAGGCCACCGGCGACAAGGATTTCGGAAGGCTGAGCGAACCGTTCCGGCGTGAGCTGCTCGCCTACTGCTACCGCATGCTCGGCTCGGTCGACGAGGCCGAAGAGGTGGTGCAAGACGTCTACCTCGACGCCTGGCGTGCCTACGACGCGTTCGAGGGACGGTCGTCGCTGCGTACCTGGCTGTACCGTATCGCGAGCCGGGCGTGTTTCAAGGCGCTGGAAAAGAGTAGACGCAGACCCCTGCCCGCGGATCTCGGCGCCCCGCAGACAGACCTCGACGCGGCGCTCGGCGCACAAGCTCGGGAGGTGCCGTGGCTCCAGCCGATCCCCGACTTCCTGTTCACCACCGCACCGGCCGATCCGGCGACGGTCGTGGTGGAACGACAGACGATGCGGCTCGCGCTGGTGGGCGCGCTTCAGCGGCTGCCGCCGCGACAGCGAGCCGTGCTGATTCTCCGCGACGTGCTGCAATGGCGTACCGCCGAGGTGGCGCAACTGCTGGAGATGACGACAGCGGCCGTCAACAGCGCGCTCCAGCGCGCCCGAGCCCAGGTTCCGCTCAGCCAGGACGACCTGACCGAACCCGCCGAGCCACGACAGCGGGCCCTGCTCGACCGATACGTCACCGCCTTCGAAACCGCGGACGTGGATCAACTCGTCGCGGTATTGACAGAGGACGCCAGATGGGAAATGCCGCCGATCGTGACCTGGTTCGAAGGCCGCGCCGACATCCTCGCCTTCCTGGCCAGACAGATGCGAGTGATCGGACCGGCCGCGCTGGTCCCCACCTCCGCCAACGGACAACCCGCCTTCGCGGTGTACGCCCGCGGCCGCGACGGCGCACCCCGCCCACATGCCCTGCACGTACTGACACCCACGACCGAGGGCGTCCGCCGGATCGTCGCGTTCCACGGCTCAGGGCTGTTTCCACTGTTCGGGCTCTGACATGGCCGGCGGCATGTCCGAACCGGAGAACATCACCCAGCACAACGAGGAGCTTCACGCACAGCTGCGACTGTTCTGCCTCCTCATGCTCGGTTCGGCCGACGCCGCCGACCGAGTCATGAGGCAGATCTACCATCGCGCACTAGATCACCAAGACGATCGACAACATCGGCAGTCAGAACGCGTCCGACTGTTCAGCATCGCCGCCGACCTCTGCGGGGCCCGCGATTGTTCATCGCACGAATGAGCTGCGCGACGAACTCCAACGCCTGCATCTGGGCACCTTCACCGCCCCTGCCGAGTCCTCCGCCGGCGCACCGAGCTGACCCGGCCGTAAAGCCGGTGATCCACGTCACATGACGACACTGTTACGGAGGGCGGGCAGCCGGCGTCTCGTGTTCGCCAGGACGCCGTGCGGACGATCCGTACGGCACGCGAGCCCGAGTTCGAGAAGGACAGCCCACACCATGCCTGCACCCACGACGACCGACCTCCGGTCGCGCATGCCCAACCCCCTCCCGTTCGTCCCCGAAATGGCCGAAGTCGCCGGAGGTCTGCACAAGGTCCTCAAGAACGGCACGATTCCGCAGACCACCGTCCACCTGCTGCAGCTGCGCGCCGGACAGCTGCTCGGCAGCACGTACTTCACCATCAGGGAGACCGGCGAACTCCGCCGGGCAGGGGAATCGGAGGAGCGCATCACCGCCGTGGCGACCTGGCGGGACGCCACGTACTTCACCGACGCCGAACGGGTCGCGCTGGAGCTCGTGGAGGCGGTCCTCACCCCTGACCCGTCCGGGGAACGCGTCCCCGACGAGCTGTACGCCAGGGCGGCGGCGCTCTACGACGACAAAGCGCTCTGGACGCTCGTCATGGCGATCGCCCACATCGGCTTCTTCACCCCCGCCGCACTGATCGCCAAACCGATCCCCGGCATGCCCCCCGGCCAGAACTACAACGCGTGAGAAGGGCATCGAACATGAACATCACCACGATCGCGGTCGCGGGAGCGACCGGACGGCTGGGCCGCCACGTCGTCGACGTCCTGGCCGAGCGGGGGCACCGGGTCGTGCCGATGTCCCGGGCCACCGGCGTGGACGTCATCACAGGTGAGGGCCTCGCCGCGGCCCTCACCGGCGCCGAGGTCGTCATCGACGTCGCCTCGTGGCACGCCTCCGACCAGGACGCGGCGACAGAGTTCTTCCGTACGTCGGCCCGCAACCTGCACGAGTACGGTCGGAAGGCGGGGGTCGGCCGGATCGCCGCGGCCTCGATCATCGGCGTCGACCGGGCCACCGCCGGTTTCCTGGCGGCCAAGAAGGTGCACGAGGAACTTCTGCTGTCCGGCCCGCTCCCCGTCCGCCTGCTGCGGGCCGCGCAGTTCCACGAGTTCGTCGGCCAGCTCCTGGACTGGCAGCAGGGCGACGTCGCCTACGTCCCGGCCCTGCCCGCCCAGCTCGTGGCCTGCCGTGCCGTGGCCGAGGAACTGGTCGACCTGGCCACCGCCCCCGTCGCTCCGGGAACGCCGATCCCCGAGATCGCCGGCCCGCGCAAGGAGATCTTGGCGGAGGTGGCCGCACTTCTGGGCGCCCGCCGAGGCGTCAAGGTCGTCGGTGTGGACGGCTCCGGCATGCCCGACGCCGAGCTCGCCGCCGCCGGCGCGTTCCTGCCCGGCCCGCACGCCAAGCTCGCCGGCCCTGCCTTCCAGGACTGGCTCGACACCCAACCCTGAGCGGGTCAGGACGGGTTGTACTCGCCGACGACGTCCAGGACCCAGATGACGCCGAAGCGGTCCTTCAACATCCCGTAGAGCGGTGCCCACGGCGCGGCCGCCAGCGGCCGCACGACGGTCGCGCCGTCGCACAGCCCCTCCCAGTACGCGCCGACCTCCTCGGCGGAGTCACCCCGGAGCGACACGAAGAACGCGTTCTCCCCCTGCGCCCACGGCATGGACGAGGGCACGTCGTAGGCCATGACGCGGAAGCCGTTGCCGGCGGCCACCTGACCCCACATCACCTGGTCGGCCTCGGACGGCTCCCGTACGTTCCCGGCGTCCTCGTACGTGACCACGGCCAGGTCCCCGCCGAACACGGACCGGTAGAACGTGAGCGCCTCGCGGGCGTCGCCGCGGAAGTTCAGATGGGTCACCGTAGTGACGGACATGATCGACTCCTTGGTGTCGTGATGAACGAGCGGTCCTCGCTCGACGGCACGAACGTTCGCAGGGGAAGCGGTCAGGGTGTGTCCGCTTCTCCGGGCATCATGGGAGTCATGCCGAAAACCTCAGCGCGGCTGCTGGCGCTGCTCTCGCTGCTCCAGACCCGCCGTGACTGGCCGGGAGCGCTGCTGGCCGAACGACTGAGCGTCAGCCCGCGTACCGTGCGCCGCGACGTCGACCGCCTGCGTGAGCTCGGCTACCCCATCGCGGCCTTCAAGGGGCCCGAGGGCGGATACCGGCTCGACGCCGGGACCCGGCTGCCCCCGCTGCTGTTCGACGACGAGCAGGCGGTCGCCCTGGCCATCGCCCTCCAGACCGCCGCCACCGGCGGCGCCGCGATCCAGGACGCCGCCGCCCGCGCGCTGAACACCGTCCGGCAGGTCATGCCCGCACGGCTGCGCCACCGCGTCGACACCCTCAGGATCACCGCCGTCGAACGGCCCACTGCCCGGCCTGTACCGCAGGTCGACAACCGTGTCCTCATGGCGCTCAGCGCCGCCGTCCACGCCTGCGAGGAGCTCCGCCTCGACTACGCGACGGGGGCGGACGACGTCCAGGCGCGCCGGGTGCAGCCCCACCACCTCCTCACCTGGGACGGCCGCTGGTACCTCCTGGCCTGGGACCTCGATCGCGAGGACTGGCGCACCTTCCGCGCCGACCGCATCACCCCGCGCACGCCCACGGGCCCCCGCTTCACCCCGCGCGAGCTGCCGGGAGGAGACGTGGCCGCGTTCGTGACCAGCAGGTTCAGGGGCGCCGACGGCACCGGCGACTGGCCCTGCCGGGGCGAGGTGATCCTCGACCTGCCCGCCGCCACCGTGTCCCGCCACACCCGCGACGGGCTCGTCGAGGAGCTCGGCCCCGGCCGCTGCCGGCTCGTCCTGGGCTCGTGGTCATGGGCCGGCCTGGCCGCCGCGATCGGCAGGTTCGACGCCGGCATCGAAGTCGTCGGCCCGGACGAGCTGCGGGCCGCCTTCGCCCACCTGGCCCGCCGCTACGCCCAGGCCGCCGGCTCATGAGGCGAGCCGCTCAAGGAGGGTACGCGCGAAGGACGCCGCCGCCTCGTCGTCGTCGCGGCCGGGGCGGTCGGCCATGTGGGCCAGGAACGCGTACTGGAAGCAGGCTCCGAGCAGCAGCCCGGCGGCGGCGGTGACGTCGGCTTCCTGCCGCAGCCGCCCGAGGTCCCGCTCGGCGCGCAGGTAGGCGGCGACGGCCTCGTTGGCCTTGTGCGGGCCGGCGCCCTGCTGCCGCAGCTCCTCCTTGTGGGCGGTGAGGGTGGCCGGGTCGGCGAACATGGAGGCGAGCATCGGGAAGCCCTCGCCGTAGAAGTCGATCGCGGCGCGGGCGACGCCGGTGAGGTTGCCCGCGAGGGTGCCCGTGCCCGCCCGGCCGTGCAGCGCCTGGATCAGCCGGGTGAATCCGGGCGAACGTTCCCGCATCACCGCCACCAGCAGGTCGGCCTTGCCGGCGAAGTGTTTGTACAGGGCCGCTTCCGTGAACCCGGCTGCCTGGGCGATCTGGCGCGTGGTCACGTTGGCGAGGCCGCGTTCGGCCATCACCTTGGCCGCCGCGTCGAGGATCACGTCCCTGGTGCCCATCTTCGTCCCTCCTTCACGTTGACATGGTTAGTGATCACTCACTAACCTCTGCGGCAGTTAGCGAGCGTTTACTAACTTCGAGGAGTCTAGATGAAGCTGACCGTCTTCGGCGCTACCGGCGGTACCGGGCAGTGCCTCGTGGACCAGGCTCTCGCCGAGGGCCACCACGTCACCGCGGTCGTCCGCGACGTCAGCCGGCTGCCGCAGGCGGGTCACCCGCGGCTCGATCCGGTGGTCGCCGACGCGATGGACCCCGAGGCCATTTCCGCCGCCGTGACCGGCCGGGACGCCGTCGTGTCGGCCCTCGGGCCGCGTCCGGGAGGCGGCGGATCGGTGTGCGCCGACGGCGCCCGTGCGATCATCACCGCGATGCGCGCCGCCGGCTCCCGCCGCCTCGTCGTCGTCACCGCCAGCGGCCACATCGTCGACAAGGGAGACGGACCGGCCAGCCGCCTGCTGGTCAAGCCGTTGCTGCGGCGCTTCCTGCGGGAGGGGTTCGCCGACTTCGCCCGTACGGACGAGGTGGTCCGCGCCAGCGGGCTCGACTGGACGATCATGCGCCCGCCCCGGCTCACCGACGGCGCACGCCGGTCGTACCGCACCTCGATCGACCTCAACGTGCGGGGCGGCATCACGATCGCCCGCGCCGACCTGGCGCACGCCGTCCTCGCCACCCTGGCGGACCCGGCCACGGTCGGCCACAGCGTCTCGCTGGGCTACTGACCGCGACACGCGCCCCAGGTCACGGGGCCGAGGCGAGGTGCGTACGGGAGACTGGGCCCATGTTCCCGGAGTCTCCCGCTGCCGCGGCGGCACTGTCGGTGGCCAGGCGTTTCTACCCGCCCGCGCTGCTCAACCACTGCGTCCGGTCCTACCTGTGGGGAACGATGTACGGCGAGGCGCACAACGTCGAGTACGACGACGAGCTGTACTACGTCTCGGCGCTGCTCCACGACATCGGGCTGACGGAGGCGTTCGACAGCCACACCGTGCCGTTCGAGGAGGCGGGAGGCCAGCTGGCCTGGATCTTCGCCACGGCGGCCGGCTGGCCGGCGGAGCGGGCCGCCAGAGCGGAGAAGGTCATCACGCTGCACATGCGCGACGACGTGCCGGCGACCAACGACCCCGAGGCACACCTGCTGCAGGTCGCCACCAGCTGGGAGATCGTGGGGCGGCATGCCGAGGAGTTCTGGGCGGACGCGCGCGCGGAGATGCTCGCCCGTTATCCCCGGCTGGGATTCGGCCGCGACTTCCTGGCGGCCTTCGAGGACCAGGCGAGGCGCAAGCCGGGCAGCGCCGCCGCCCGCTCGGTCTGCAACGACCTCGCCACGCGGATCGCCGCCAACCCCCTCGAAGCCCCTTCGCCCTCCTGAGCGGGCCGGTCAGGCGACGGGAAGCCAGGTGAAGCGCCCGTCGGGGCGGCGCTCGGCGCGGCCGAAGACCACGTCGGCGAAGTGGTTGCCGTAGCCGATCGTGCCGGGGCGGCTCAGCTCCTCGACCAGGCGGCGGCGGTGCACGGCGGACTCGGCGGGGTCGTGGTCGATGCCGCAGGACCATTCGGGGTGGGTGACCTGGACCGCCGAGTGCAGGGCGTCGCCGAACGCGATGAGCCGCCGGCCGCCGCCGGTGATCGTGTAGGTGGTGTGGCCGTACGTGTGCCCGGCCGCGTACGAGGCCCGGACCCCGGGGAAGATCTCCTCGCCGTCCTCGACCGTACGGACGCGGGGGGCGAAGACGGCCAGGCGGTCGTCGGCGGCGAGGTCACGCCGTTCCCACTCGGGCGCGGCGACGTAGTGGGCGGCGTGCGCGAACGGCGGCGCGCCGGTTCCCGGTTCGGAGCTCCAGGCCCAGCCCAGGTGGTCGCTGTGCAGATGGGTGATGGCGACGGCCTCGATCTGGCGGGGTTCGCGGCCCAGCCGCCGCAGCTCGCCCGGCAGGTCGCCGCCGTGGAGCCTGCCGAGCAGCGGGTTGGCGGGGTCGTCGGGGTGGGACTCGGGGCCGAATCCGGTGTCGATGAGCAGCGCCCGCTCGCCGTGTTCGACCAGCAGCCCGCCGATGCCCGCGACGAGGAAGCCGTCGTCGTCGAGGTGCTCGGGGTGCCGTGCCCAGTCGTCGGCCGTGGCCGCGGGCAGCCAGCCGCGCGGCTTGAGCCGGACCAGCCCGTCGGGGACGTAGGTGACAGTGAGGTCGCCCAGGTCGAGCGAGCGGACGCGCGGCGCGCTGCTCAGCCGTGCCAGGTCGAGAACCGTGGTCATGATGCCTGCCTCATGGTCGGAATGATGCCGCCGGGCGGCGGCACAGCAGGACATTACAACTAGAACGATTCTAATTGCAATCATTCAAGCTGTAGTAGACTTCCGCCATGACCGACGCGCGCGAGACCAGGGCACAGGCCGACCGGCAGCTGTGCGGGCTGGTCAACGGCCTGGCCAAGCAGATCGAGGCGCACCTGCGGTCCCGCGCGGCCACCCTCGGCCTGACCGCCTCCCAGGGCGCCGCGCTGCGCGAGCTGACCCACCCCATGACCCTGCGCGATCTCGCCGACCGCATGGCCTGCGAGCCGTCCAACGCCACCTTCGTCGCCGACCGCCTGGAGGAGCAGGGCTACCTCGAACGGCGCCCCCACCCGGTCAGCCGCCGCTCCAAGCAGCTCGTCCTGACCGACAAGGGCGCCGAGCTGCGCGAACGCCTCCTCACCCTGCTCTCCGACGACTCCCCCCTGGCCCCGCTCTCCCCCGAGGACCAGGACCTCCTCCAAAGCCTCCTCACCCGGGCCGTCATCCGCTGACCGGAGTGTCGATTCCGGCCTCCCCCGATCGACGCGTCGGAGAAGGAACGAACGAGCATCAGGGAGACGAGATGAGCACCGTGGTCATGCACAACGTCGTGTCGGTGGACGGCTTCATCGCCGACGGCGACGACGAGGTCGGCCCCCTGTTCGACTGGTACTTCAACGGCGACGTCCCGCTCGGCAAGGTGGGGAAGGTGTCGCGGGTCTCGGCCGACTACGTCCGGCCGATCTGGGCGGGCGTCGGGGCGACGGTGATCGGGCGGCGCCTGTTCGACCTCACCAACGGCTGGGAGGGGTCGCCGCCCGCCGGCGAGCACGTGGTCGTGGTGTCCCACCGGCCCAAGCCCGAAGGGTGGCACCCCGAGGCGTCGTACCACTTCGTCGACGACGTGGCGCGGGCGGTCGCCAAGGCCAGGGAGCTCGCCGGCGACCGCGTCGTCGCGGTGGCCGCGGGCGAGGTCGGCGGGCAGGCGTTCGCCCTCGGCCTGGTGGACGAGGTGGCGATGGACGTCGTGCCCGTCGTGTTCGGCTCGGGCAGGCGCTACTTCGGCTCGGTCGACGCCCAGCACCTGCTCGAAGACCCGCACGTGGTGATCAGCGGCGACCGCGTGCTGCACCTGGCGTACCGGGTGCGCCGCTAGCGTGAGCCTCCGGCGGCGCCGGCCAGGATCCGGGCGAGCTCGTCCGGCCTGGTGAACATGGGCCAATGGCCCGAGTCGATGTCCACGTACTCCAGGCGCCGGGCCTTGGCCAGCTCGGGCACGTCACCGGCGCCGATCCACTCCCGCGCCTGGTCGGGGGTGAACTCCGGGCACACGACGACGACCGGCACGTCGAAGCGCCGCTCGTCCCGCAGCCGCACCACCCCCTTGGCCACCCCCTCGGGGACGGGGATCGCGGCCGCCGTGAAGCGCCGCCTGGCCTCCTCGTCGAGGTCGGCGGAGTCGGGCCCCTCGAACGGCCCCCAGCCGGGGAAGGGCATGACCCCGCCCTCGTACGCGAAGAAGTCGGCGTACGCCGCCCCGTCCGAGCCAGGGAAGCCGCCGATCAGGGCGACCTCGGCGACCTGCTCCGGACGCGCGTCGGCGGCCAGCCAGGCCAGCGTGCAGGCGGCCGAATGGCCGACGACCATGGGTCGGTCGGCCGCGTCGACGGCGGCGAGCACCGCCGCGACCTGGTCGTCGAGCGTGGCCGAGGTGGATCCGTCGCCCTGGCCCGGCAGGGTGAGCGCCACGGGACGGTGGCCGAGCGCCTCCAGCGCGGGCACGACCTCCTTCCAGGCGGATCCGTCGAGCCACAGGCCGGCGATGAGCAGGATGTCCATGGTCAGTCCTTCTCCAGGGCGGTCAGGTCGCGTTCGGCGTAGAGCCGGTGTTCCCATTCCTCGCGCAGGACGATGTGGAGGCATTCCTTCAACGGGAAGTCCTCCAGCTGGGGCCAGCCGGGTTCGGTGCGGGTCACGCGTGAGCCGAGCCGTTCGTCGGTGAGGGACGCCACGACCTCGCCGACCATCGCCTGGCGCCGGCGGCGGACCGTGAGCACCTCCTCCAGCGAGGGGCGCAGGTCGCGGTCCCCCGGGATGTCGTCCCATCGGGGCGCCTCGTCCCAGGGCAGGTCCAGCGGATGCCAGGGCGAGGCGTCGCCGAGGATCATCCGGCCCACCCAGGCTGCCGAGGCGAAGTTGAGGTGGCGAAGGGTCTGGATGAAGGACCACTCGTCGTCGATCTCGCGGTGCAGCGCCGCCTCGGGGAACGTCCTCGCGCGCGCGAGGGTGCCCGCCCACAGCCGTTCCAGGACGGCCCACGCCTCGCGGAAGCCGTCGGCGTGCTCGGGGCGCATCTTCGCGCGTTCGGGCATGCGGCGG
>JABFVJ010000255.1 GCA_013362835.1 Nonomuraea sp.
CGGATCAGGGGCAAGCACCTGGTCGCGCAGGTCAGACTGTCCAACACCGGGACGAAAGACCTGGCGTGGACGGGCGAACTCGGCGACCACACCCGGCCGCTCGGCGAGATCCGGTGGGCGTCGGGCATCGGCGTCCTGGACGCGGCGGCCCGGGTGTGGCTGCTGCCGTACCAGCCGGCGGGCGCGCCGTGCCTCTGCAGCGACCAGCGGCGCGACAAGCTCGGCTACTTCGTCGAGCCCGGCCGGTCCGTCACCGTCTACGCGGTGCTCCCCGCCCCCTCGGGCAACCCCGCCACGGCCACGATCGTGACCCCGGCGGCCCCGCCCATGCCGGACGTGCCCATCAGCGACGAGCCCCCCGCCGGCGACTTCCCCGACCCCGACGCCGAACCCGTCACCCCGGTCACCCGCCGCCTCCTGCTGCCGTCGGAGTCGCTGGACAAATCGGAGGAGACCGCCGACACCGGCACGGAGGTGCGCGTCAGCCTGTCCTCGGACGTGCTGTTCGCGGTGGACAAGGCCACGCTCACCCCGAGGGCCAAGACCGTGCTGGCCCGTACGGCCGAGCTCTTGGACGCGTCGGACGGCTCCGTGGTGAAGGTCGAGGGCCACGCCGACTCCTCCGGCACCGACGCGATCAACGACCCGCTGTCGCGGCGCCGCGCCCTCGCCGTCCGCGACGCCCTGACCAGGCTGCTGACCCGTGAGGGCGTACGCTTCCAGGCCCGCGGGTACGGCTCGCGCCGCCCCCTCTACAGCAACGAATCCGACGAGGGCAGACGCCGCAACCGCCGCGTCACCGTCACCTTCGCCAAGCCCGCGCCCGTACGGGCCGCTCCGCCGAGCACGCCCGTGGAGTCGCCCCCGGAATTGCCCGGTGAGCTCACCGCCACCGGCCAGGGGAAGCCGATCGGCCTTGAGGTCACCGGCCTGCGAAGGCTGGCCGGCGGGCTCGGCCTCCTGACGTACACGATCAAGAACGAGGGCGCGGCCGAGGTCTGGTACAACGACCTCCACCACGCGCAGGACTGGGAGAGCTACAAGTACCAGGCGGCCGGCAACGTCCGGCTGACCGACGTCGCGGCCCGCCGCCGGTATCTGCCGGGCCGCCTCCTGGTGCCCACCGGCAACGGCGTCGACTCCTACTGCGCCTGCACCGACGTCTCCGGCGTACGCCTCGCCACCGAGAAGTTCGCCCCTGGCCAGGCTCGCGACTTCTGGTCCCTGTTCGCCTTCCCGGACGACGCCACGTCACTGATGGTCACGATCGGGTCGACCTTCCCCGCGCTGCGGGTGCCCGTAGGGTGAGGCGCGGGCGCCGGTAGCCTTCAGCTGTGACCGGAGCCTGGGGATGGGACCTGCTGATCGGGGTCGCCGTGGCGCTGGTGGCCGCGTGGGCGGTGCTGCTCGCGGCGCTGGCCATCGCGCGGCCGCGCGGCGGCCTGCTCAAGGAGGCGCTGCGGCTGCTGCCCGACGTGCTGCGGCTGGTCCGCCGCCTGGCCGCCGACCCCGATCTGCCTCGTGGCGTACGCGTGCGGCTCGTGCTGCTGCTGGCCTACCTGGCCCTGCCCGTCGACCTGGTGCCCGACTTCATCCCCGTGCTCGGCTACGCCGACGACGCGATCGTCGTCACGCTCGTGCTGCGCTCGGTGGTGCGCAGGGCCGGTCTTGAGGCCGTACGCAGGCACTGGCCAGGCACCGATGACGGCTTCGCGGCCCTGTCCCGGCTGACCGGGCTCGTCAAGGGCTAGGTTGGGACGATGGGCGGGGAGCGGGGAGCGTCTGTTGAGCGATTCGGGCCGTCCCGGCGCGCCCTGCTGGCGGCCGGGGCCCTCCTGCCCCTGGCGGCATGCGGCACAGACGAACGCCCGCCCGCCGGTGCCGCCGTGACCACCACCGGCTCCCCGGCGCCGCGCACCTCGAAGCCCTCGGGCAAGGCCCGCTTCGCGGCACTCGAACGCCGCTACGGCGCCCGCCTCGGCGTCTACGCCGTCGCGACCGGCACCGGCGCCACCCTGGCCCACCGCGCCGACGAACGGTTCGCGTTCTGCTCCACCTTCAAGTCGCTCGCCGCCGCGGCCGTCCTGCACCGCAACCCGCTCCGCCACCTCGACGAGCGCGTCACCTACACCAGCGCCGACGTCGACTCCATCTCGCCGATCACCCGCGACCACGTCGCGACCGGCCTGACCATCAGGCAGCTGTGCGACGCCGCCATCCGCTACAGCGACGGCACGGCGGGCAACCTGCTGATGCGCGACATCGGCGGCCCGGCCGCCCTCACCGCCTTCCTGCGCGAGCTCGGCGACACCGTGAGCCGCGTGGACCACTACGAGCCCGAGCTGAACAGGATGCGCCCGAAGGACCCGCGCGACACCACCACCCCCCGGATGATCGCCGCCGACCACCGCGCCCTCCTGCTCGGCGACACGCTGAGCGCCCGCAAGCGCGCCCTGCTCCAGGACTGGCTCGAACGCGTCACCACCGGGGCCGCCCGCGTCAAGGCCGGGCTGCCCGAGGGATGGCGGCTCGCGCACAAGACCGGCACCGGCAACTACGGCAGGGCCCACGACGTCGCCGTCGTGTGGCCGCCGGGCGCCGCCCCGCTCGTGCTGGCCGTCATGTCCGACCGGTCCGGCTACGACACCCCGCCCAAGGAGAAGCTGATCGCCGAGGCCACCCGGCTGATCGTCGCCGAGCTCACCTGACCGGCGCGAACCGTTCGGCGATGCC
>JABFVJ010000280.1 GCA_013362835.1 Nonomuraea sp.
CCGCGGCCGGCGGCCTGGGCGCGCAGCAGCGCCGGGATGCCCGCGCCGCGCCCGTGCACGACGCCGGGCCTGACCACGGAGCCGCCGCCGTCGAGGATCAGCCGCTCGATCTCGTCCCGGTACGCCACGAGCGGAATCGGATCGGCCTGACTGTCCTCGTGCCCGTCCCGGGTGGCCCCCAGCACCCATACGCCGCTGGTGAAGACGACCTTCCTGCCCGCGCCGGCGAGCACGGCGACCGTGGCGAGGTCGGCGTCCCTGTCGCCGGTCAGCTGGGCGGCGACCACGATCGCGTCGATGTCGGGGGTGATCGCGGTGGCGAGCGAGGAGGGGTCGGCCAGGTCGCCGTACCGCTCGTCGGCCACGCCCGGCACCCGCCTGCCCCCGTCGGCGGCGGGACGTACCAGGACGGCCACCTCGTGCCCCTGCTCGGCCAGCCGCTCGACCACGGCCCCGCCGATGTACCCGGTCGCGCCCAGCACCAGAACCTTCATCGGTCCCACCTCAAACATTTCTACGTTGAACATTTCGACGCGGAGGACGCTAACGCATGACCTCGAACATTTCAACATCAAAGCTTTGGTAGGCTGTCCCCGTGGACGACGCGGTCGACGTGATTCTCGGGCAGTGGGCCCGCACCCGCCCCGACGTCGACGTGTCCCCGATGGGCGTCGTCGGCCGGGTCTCGCGCGCCTCCCGCCTGCTGGAGCGCGGCGTGAAGGACTTCTTCGCCGAGCACGGCCTGGAGGCGTGGGAGTTCGACATGCTGGCCACGCTGCTGCGCGCCGGCGACGACACCACCATGTGCATGAAGGACCTGTCGGCCTCCGCGATGGTCAGCCCGGGCGCGCTCACCAACCGGATGGACCACCTCGTCAAGCGCGGCCTGGTCGACCGCTGGCAGGCGCCCCACAACCGCCGCATGACGCTGGTGTGCCTCACCGACGAGGGCAGGCGCGTGGCCGACGACATGCTCGAACGGCACGCCGCCAACGAGGAGCGCCTGCTCGCGGGCCTTCAGGAGGCCGACCGCGAGGCCCTGGCCGGCCTGCTGCGCAAGCTCCTGGTCTCCCTCGGCGACACGTCCCAGTGAGCCCACGTGGATCTTGACGCGTTCACCGAGCTGCTGACCCCGCGCGGGCAGCGGGCGCTCGCCGAGGCCGTCGAGCTGACCGGCGCCGATCCCGTCGCCGCCGCCACCAGGCTGCGCCGCACCTACGACGCCGCGCTCACCTCCGCCGCGCTGACCCAGGCGGGGCTGCGGGAGCGCGCGAAGGCGAAGTTCGGCGCGGACGCCGCGAAGATGTACTTCACCCCGCACGGCCTGGAGCAGTCCACCCGCACGGAGGTCGCAGAGCACCGCGCCCGCCGGGTGCGTGACGTGCGCGTGCTCGACGCCTGTTGCGGGGTCGGGGGCGACTTCCTGGCGCTCGCGCGGGCCGGCTGCGCCGTCGACGCGGTCGACCTCGACCCGCTGACCGTCGCGGTGGCGAGGGCCAACGCCGAGGCGCTGGGGCTCGCCGGCCAGGTGCGGGTCAGCGTGGGCGACGCGGCGGAGGCCGAGCCGGAGGCGTACGACGTGCTGTTCGCCGACCCGGCGCGGCGCGGCGGCAAGGGCAGGACGTTCGACCCCATGGCGTACTCGCCGCCGTGGCCGGTGGTGCTCGACCTGGTCGCGCGGGCGCGGCGGGCGTGTCTCAAGGTCGCCCCCGGCATCCCGTACGAGTTCATCCCCGAGGGCGCCGAGGCCGAATGGGTCTCCTACAAGGGCGAGGTCAAGGAGGCCACCCTCTGGACCGGCACCGGCACCGGCGCCGCCCACCGCGCCACCCTGCTGCCCTCCGGCCACACCTTGGCGGCCACCGGCGCGCAGGCCCCCGTGGGCCCGGTGGGCCGCTACGTCTACGAGCCCGACGGCGCCGCGATCCGGGCCCACCTCGTCGGCGAGGTGACCGAAATGATCAACGGCCGCCTGCCCGACCCCATGATCGCCTACATCACCGCCGACGAGCCCGTGGACACCCCATGGGCGTCCCGCTACGAAGTGGACGAGGTCATCCCGTTCTCCCTGAAAAGGCTACGGACGGCCCTGCGCGCGCGGCGAATCGGAAATGTCACCATCAAAAAGCGCGCATCCGCGGTCGACATCGAGCGCCTCCGTACAGACCTCCGACTTTCCGGCGAAAATTCCGGGGTCATTATCCTGACCCGCATTCTCGATAAACCCTCGGTTATCATCTGCAACCCCACCCCACCAGCCTGAACAAACCAAACCAGTCATTCTTCCGCTAAACGCGATCTTTCACGTCGGCCCTGCCGGACCTTGATCGAAAGGCTAAGGTGGACGGGCGGGAGTTCTCCCCCATGTGCGGTAACCCGCGTTCTCGCTCTTTCATCTGCAAACCGGACCTATCCCACCGCTGCGCGGCTGACCGTCGGCGAGCGAAGGAGCCTTTCGGTGGACCTTTCCAACCACACCACCCTTCTCCAGGCAGGGGGCCATTCCGGCATCTCCGAGAGGATGCGAGACCTCCTCGCGCGCGCTGCCCAGGACCATGTGTACGAGCAGCGCACGCAGGGGGCCGTGCTCGACGAGATCCGCCAGCGCCTTGAAGGCATGGAGTGGCTCCTGCGCGAGGTGCGCGAACGCGAGCTCGGCGGCCTGAGCGGCACCCTCGAGTCGGTGAGCGGCCGGCTCGACGACATCACCGCCAAGCCGCCCATGTGGGCCGAGGGCCTGGCCCAGCACGTCGAGGCCGTACGCGACCACGTCGACGCCGTCGGGGAGAAGATCGGCCATGTCGACGCCCGCGTCGCCCCCGTGGCCGAGCTGCCGAGCCTGTGGGCCGACCTCGGCACCGTGGGCGAGGCCGTCGACGAGGCGCTCAAACGCCTGCAGTCCGTGCTCGACACCACCGACGGCATCAGCCAGGGCATGTCCGACTTCACCACCAAGCTGGCGCATCTCAACACCAGCATGGAGGCCGCGGCCAGCCGCTTCACCCGGCTCGACAAGTCGGTCGCCGACCTGTCGGGCCGTACGGACCGGGTCGAGAGCGCGCTCGGCGACCTGACCGAGAGCGTCACCACCACGGCCGCCCAGATGACGGTCAAGATCGACGCGGCCGAGCAGCGCCTCAACACCCGCCTCGACGACACCGACCTCCAGGTCGCCGCCCGCCTCGACGAGACCGACAAGCGCCTGTCCGGCCGGCTCGACGAGACCGACGAGCGGCTGACCGCGCGGCTCGGCCAGTCCGACGAGCGGGTGGCCGCCCGGCTCGACGAGGCCGACCAGCGGCTCGCGGTCCGGCTGACCGACATCGAGCAGCGGCTCGGCGCCCGCCTCGACGAGGCCGACCAACACCTCGCCGTGCAGCTCGGGGAGAGCGAGCAGCGGCTCAACGGGCGGCTCGACGGCGTCGACTCCCGGCTCGACCGGGTCGAGGGCAAGCTCGTCGGGCTCGACACCAGGATCACCGGCTTCGACGGGCGGCTGGAGTCCGCCGACGAGTGCCTGGCCGACATCGACACGAGGCTCGACGGCATCGACGGCCGCGTGGGCGGCGTCGACAAGCGGCTCACCTCGGTCGACAGCCAGCTCGGCGGCATCGGCAAGCGCCTCGGCAGCCTCGACGGCCACCTGGCCCGCCACGACGACCGCTTCGACGCGCTCGACGGCCGCCTCGGCTCGGTCGACGAACGGGTGTCGGCCACCGACCAACACCTCACCGAGACCGCGATGCGCAACGAGGGCCGCTTCAACAAGCTCGACAACCAGATGGAGTCGATCGACGAGCGGCTCGTCGAGGCCGAGGAGCACCTGATCACCCGCTTCGACACCCTCGACGGCCAGTTCAGCGGCCTCGACACCCGCTTCAACGGCCTCGACACCCACATGAACGGCCTGGCCACCCGGGCCGAGCAGGCCAGCGAGCACCTGGAGTCGGTCGACGACCGGATCGAGGCCATGAACCAGCACGTGAGCCAGCTCCCCGCCGCCCTGGCCATCCCCGACCGGGTCGGCGAGCTGATCCAGTCTCAGGCCGGCGCGCAGGCCGACCGCCTTTCGGCCGCCGCCGATGCGCTGACCGAGCTGGTGCGCTCCCGGCCCGACCGTGACGAGATCGGCGAGACCGTCAGCGGCATCGTGCAGCCCGCGACCGACGACCTCACCAAGCGGCTGGCCACGCTGGAGGAGACCATGCTGGCCCTGGCCGAGGCCCTGCTCCGGCCCACCAGGACGAAGGACTGAGGCCGAAGTCCGGCAGCGGGGCGAACCCCGCTGCCGGGCTCAGACGTGGACGGTCGTGATCGGCAGCGACGAGTCCGCCGGAATCTCCAGGGTCGACGGCGTGACCCCCGCCGCCACCAGGTCGGACCCGAGGGCGGCGACCATGGCGCCGTTGTCGGTGCACAGCCCCGGCCGCGGCACCCGCAGCCGTACGCCCGCCGCGTCGCAGCGTTCCTGGGCGAGGGCCCGCAGCCGCGAGTTGGCCGCCACGCCGCCGCCGATCAGCAGGTCGTGCACGTCGTACTTCCTGCACGCCTGCAGCGCCTTGCGGGTCAGCACGTCGACCACGGCCTCCTGGAAGGAGGCGGCGACGTCGGGCACGTGGATGGACTGGCCGGACGCCTCGCGCGCCTCGACCCAGCGGGCGACCGCGGTCTTGAGCCCGGAGAAGGAGAAGTCGAGCGTGCCGTCGTCGATCTTGCCGCGCGGGAAGGACACGGCGGTGCCCGAGCCCTCGCGGGCGGCCCTGTCGATGTGGGGGCCGCCGGGGAAGGGCAGCCCGAGCACCCGCGCCACCTTGTCGAACGCCTCCCCCGCCGCGTCGTCGACGGTGGAGCCGAGCGAGATCACGTCGTCGGCGACGTCGGGCACGAGCAGCAGCGAGGAGTGGCCGCCCGAGACCAGCATGGCGATGCACGGCTTGGGCAGCGGGCCGTGTTCGAGCTGGTCGACGGCCACGTGGGCGGCCAGGTGGTTGACCCCGTAGAGGGGCACGCCGAGGCCCAGCGCATAGGACTTGGCGGCGGCGACGCCCACCAGCAGCGCCCCGGCGAGACCCGGGCCGGCGGTGACGGCGATGGCGTCGATGTCGGAGAACTTGAGCCCGGCCTCGGCCAGCGCCGCCTCCACGGTCGGCGTCATGGCCTCCAGGTGGGCGCGTGAGGCGACCTCGGGCACCACGCCGCCGAACCTGGCGTGTTCTTCCATGCTGGAGGCGATGGTGTTGGCGAGGAGGGTGTGGCCTCTGACGATGCCGATGCCGGTCTCGTCGCAGGACGTCTCGATGCCCAGGACCAGGGGTGCGTCAGCCATCCAGCTTCCTTCTCATCATGATCGCGTCGGTGCCGTCGTCGTAGTAGCGGCGGCGGGTGCCGATCTCCTCGAACCCGAAATGTCGGTAGACGCCCTGGGCGCGCGGGTTGTCGGCGCGTACCTCAAGGAAGATCTCACGGGTGCCCCTGCGCGTGGCCTCGGCCAGGAGCTCGGTGAGCAGCGCGCCGCCGATGCCCGTGCCCTGGTGCTTGTCGAGCACGGCGATGGTCTGCACGTCGGCCTGGTCGGCCGCGGCGGCGAGCCCGGCGTAGCCGATGATCTCGTCGTCGACCAGGGCCACCACGTAGTGGCGCGAGCGCGGCATGTCGGCGAGCTCGCCGCGCATCATGCCCTCGCTCCACGCGTCGAGCGGGAACGTGGCGCGCTCGATCGCCATGACCGCGGGCAGGTCGGCCACGGTCATCGGACGGAGTCTCACGCCGTCACCTTCTTGGGCGCGCCCGGCACCACCGCGTCGGGCCTGCGCAGGTAGATGGGGCGCGGCGGGTCGAGCGGGGTGCCCGCGGCGAGCCGCTCGGCGGCCAGCGCGGCCAGCGCCCCCGCGTAGGGGTAGGGCGGAGCGTCACTCCGGCCCAGGACGTCGGGATAGAGCGCGGCGCCCGCGCCCACGACCGGCAGCCCCTCCACGGGGACGTCGGCGGGACGGTCGACGAAGGGGCCGTCGGCTCTGGTGCGCAGGTCCTGGTAACGCGCCCAGAACACCTCCTTGCGCCGGGCGTCGGTGGCCACCAGGAACGGGCCGTCGAGCCCGCTGCCGTAGGCGACGGCGTCGAGGGTGCAGACGCCGTACGCGGGGACGGCGAGCGTGGTCGCCAGGCCCTGAGCGGTCATCAGGCCGACGCGCAGGCCCGTGTAGGGCCCGGGGCCGCTGCCCGCGACGATGGCCGTCACGTCGCGGAGGGCCGCGCCCGCCTCGGTCAGCACGAGCTCGATGGTGGGGACGAGCAGCTCGCCGTGGCGGCGGGCGTCGATCGTCGTGGACTCGGCGAGCACCCGCTCGCCGTCGTGGAGCGCGGCGGTGACGGCGGGCGTCGCGGTATCAAAGGCCAGGACCAGCACGACTGTTTAGCCTACCCGCCGCACGGCTCACACCCAGCCGGTACGCCGTTTCAGCCACTCCAGCGCGACCACGCCCTGCGCCCGCTGGAACGCCCTGAGCGTGGGCAGACCGGGCGGATCGGGCTGACGCCCCTGCCGGACGAAGTAGCCGGTCACCGCCGCGAGGACCGCGGTGACCGCCGGGTCGGGATCGCCGAACAGCTCATGCGGCGCGGGCCCGCCCTGCATGGCGACCGACGGCAACATCATGACGAGGTCGTACCAGGGGGCGCCCAGGCAGGCCCAGGGCCAGTCGACGAAGTAGACGCGCTCGGGCGTGAGCAGGATGTTGTCGGCGCGCAGGTCGGCGTGGACCAGGGTGTCGCCGGCCGCCGCGTCGGCCCAGCCGGACTCCAGCCCGGCCAGCTCGCCGAGATGGCGCAGCGCCCAGGGGTCGAGCCCCGTGGTGTCCTCGCCGACGAGCCTGCGCCAGCCCTGGAACGACTCCCCCATCGCCTCACCGACCGCCTGGGCCTCGATCGGCGACGGGGTGAGCGCGGCCGACATCTTGCCGATGGCCGCGAGCACCCGGTCGAGCTGGTCGCGTCGCCAGGGCATATCGGGATGGGCGCCCTCGACGTCCTCGAAGACCAGCGCGACCCAGCCGTCCAGCTCGAACCCGGTCAGCAGGGCCGGGGCGGGCACCGACGCGGGCAGAGCCGCGGCGATCTTGAGCTCGGCGCGGTAGATGGCCACGCTCTGGGGGTTGGGCTCGGGGCCGACGGCCTTGACGAACGCGCGCCGGCCCGCCTCGGTCCGCACGCGTACGGCGGCGGCCGGGGAGAACCCGCCGGGCTGGGTGACGGCCTCCACGACCGGGCCGCCGAGGAAGCCGGCCACGGCGTCACGCACCCCTGGGTGCACCTCGGGCCAGGGCACGCGGGCGCCGGTCGCGGGCGGGTTGGTCTCTGCGCTCATGGCTCCGGGGGGTCAGGCCCGGGAGGCGTAGACGATGATGTTGTCGACGTACTCGCCCCGGGCGTAGTCGAACTTGCCGCCGCACGTTACCAGCTTGAGGCCGTCGTCGACGTACACGCGGCGGGCCGGGAAGTGGTCCTTGGCCACCTGCTCGATCGTGTCGACCTTGAAGGTCACGACCTTGCCGTCGCTGCGTTCCACCTTGACGGTCTCGCCCTTGCGTAACTGCCTGAGCTTGTAGAACACGGCGGGCGCGGTCTTGGTGTCGACGTGGCCGATGATCACCGAGGCGCCCTTCTCGCCGGGCACCACGCTGCCGGAGAACCACCCGGCCACCTTCGGCTTCTCGTACGGCGGCAGCTCGACCTCGCCGTCCTTGCTCATGCCGAGCTTCATCAGCGGGGCCTCGACGTCGATCGAGGGGATGTCGATGCTCTTCGGCACCACGGCGGCGGCCGGCGTCGTGGAGGTCTGCATGCTCTTGCCGAACGCGACCAGCAGCAGGCCCGTGACGGCGCCCGCGAGCACCACCCGTCCTGGACGTGCCATCGGTTACGCTCTGCTGCGCCGCTTGATCGCGAGGCCCGCGCCCACGATCAGCGCCAGGGCGATCAACGCGCCGGCGGGACCCAGCGGGATCGAGGACTCGTCGTCCATCTCCTTGCCGAACATGCCGCCGCCGCCGGCCTTGGGCGCCTTGGTCGGCACGCCGGTGGGGTCGGCCTCGGCCTTCGCCACCCTGAGCGTGGCCTTGCCGACGTCGTTGGTGCCGTCGCACTTGACGTCGACGGTGTAGGAGCCGCGCTTGACCGTGCCGGAGACCGTGGCCTCGCCGCGTACCCAGGGCGAGCCGTTGGCCGGGGTGGTGGCCGCGGCCGGGGTCGCCGACGCGGCCGGCACGGGGTTCAGGGGCACGCCGTTGATGAACGCCCGCGAGGTCGCGGTGCCGGTGTGGGCCGGGCCGCCGGACGGCAGCGGGCAGTTGGCGAGGATCCACACCTTGGACGTCTCACCCGCGGTGACCTTGTCGGGGTTGAGCTGCACGGCGATGTCGGGCCGCTTGGTCGTGGGGGTGGCGGTCGCCGTGGTGGTGGTCGTGGCGGTCGTGGTGGCGGTGGTGGACGCCGTGGCTGTGGGTGTCTCCGTCGGTGTGCTCTCGGCCGAGGCCGCACAGCCGGTCAGACCGACCATGACGATGGCACCCGCGTACGCGACTCGCCTGACCCTGAGCACCGCCGCACCCCACTTTGCCGTCCTGCACCCAGCATCCACCAAAAATGTGGATGTCGCCCCTCCTGATACCCAGAAATTCTGGGCGAATCCCTGACCAACGATCATGATTTATGTCTTCGGCCAGGTACGTCAAGGGTGCCAGCTTGGGCCGGAAATGGCGGAGGTTTTAGCCTTCTGCCGGATCAGACGGCGTGTCGGCCCATCGCGGGCCCACCCCGCGCAGCGTGACCAGGCGGGCGTCGTCGCCGGTCTCGCGGTCGATGTGGATCTCCAGGCGGTCTTCGGCCAGCCCCTCGACCAGGCCCTCGCCCCACTCGACCACGGTCACCGACTCCTCCAGCGAGGCGTCGAGGTCGAGGTCGTCGACCTCCAGGTCGCCGCCGAGGCGGTAGGCGTCGGCGTGGACCAGGGCCGGGCCACCGCACAGCGACGGGTGGACCCTGGAGATCACGAAGGTGGGCGAGGTGATCGGCCCGCGTACTTTGAGGCCTTCGGCGATGCCCTGCACCAGCGTGGTCTTGCCGGCGCCGAGCGGCCCCGACAGCACGATCAGGTCTCCGGGACGCAGGTGGGCGGCCAGGCGCGTGCCGTAGGCGCGCATGTCCTCCGCTGTCGCCAGTCGCACTACAACTCCACTCGCTTGATCAGGTCGCGCAGCGCGTCGTTGACCATCCCCGGTCGCTCCAGCTGGATCAGGTGGGAGGTGTCGGGGACCTCGGTGAGCTGCGCGTCGGACAGCGCGGCCGCGATGGCCCTGCTGTGGTCGGGCGGGGTCAGCCAGTCGCGGTCGCCGTAGACGATGGCCGTCGGCACCCGGTCGAGCACGTGCAGCGCCGAGAGCTTGTCGTGGTTCATCAGCGCCGGGTAGAAGGCGGCGAACACCTCGGTCGGCGTCTGCCTGATCATCGACTCGGCGAAGTCGACCACGGTCGGGCTGACGTTCCTGGAATCGCCGAAGCCCATGTAGCGGGTGATCAGGAAGGCGATGTCGCTGCCCGCGTTGCGGGTCCTGTCGACCAGGTCGCCCTTCTTGCCGAGCAGCGAGACCGTGCCGGGCGCGATCTTGTGCACGGCCTTCGACACCATCGCCGGCAGCCCCAGCGTCAGCTCGGCCAGCTTGCCCGCCGAGGTCGCGATGAGCGCCACCGCGCGGATCTTCTCGCCGAACAGGTCGGGGTGGCGGTCGGCCAGCGCCATGATCGTCATGCCGCCCATGGAGTGGCCGACCAGCACGCACGGGCCGGGCACGAACTCCTCGATCACCTCGGCGAGGTCTTCCGCCAGCCGGTCGATCGTGCTGTCGTCGGCGGTGCCGCGCTGCGAGCGGCCGTGGGAACGGATGTCCCACAACACCAGCCGATAGTTCTCACGCAGGTCTTTGCGCTGGTAGTGCCACGATTCGAGGTTGAGGCAGTAGCCGTGGCACATCACGATCGTGAGCGGCGCGCTGTGCTCATGGTCGCGACCGCTTCGGGGCTCGTTGGCATCGTTGCTCTCGCTCTCTCCCCCCGAGCTCCTTCGCTCCTCAGGACCGTCGATCTCCACGTGCAGGGCCACGCCGTCGGAGGTGACGAGCGTGCGCTCCCTGCCGCGCAGCTCGCCGAACGGCTCGCTGGCCTCCTCGTCGTGCCGCAGCCTGATCCGGCCGACCGCGTAGCGCTTGGCCAGCGCCGCCGCCGCGACACCGGCCGACGCCGCTCCGACGATCGCGCCGGCGATCCCGACCCTGCGCCGCCGTGTTGTCGTCGTCGTCATGTCCCCGATCCTTCTCCGCTCATGGCCGCCCCGGAGTGCCGCCGGTCACATGCTGGTGAACCCTGGGCACCCGGGAACCGATCCTGGTCACGATCTCATGCGTGATCGTGCCGAGGGTATCCGCCCACTCCTGAACGGTCGGCTCGCCCCCGTCGCCCGGCCCGAACAGCACGACCTCGTCGCCCGCCGACAGCGGGTCGTCGCCCATGTCGATCATGAACTGGTCCATGCACACCCGGCCCGCGACCTTCCGGCGGCGCCCGCCCGCCAGCACCTCGGCCCTTCCCGTGGCGTGCCGGAGTATGCCGTCGGCGTAGCCGAGCGGGACCAGGCCGAGCGTGGTCTCCTTGCCCGTGACGTAGAGGTGGCCGTAGGAGACGCCCGACTCCTCGGGGACGCGCTTGGCGAGCGCGATGCGGGCGGTCAGCGTCATGGCCGGGCGCAGGCCGAAGTCGCCCAGCTCGGGGATGGGGCTCAGGCCGTACATGGCGATGCCGGGCCTGACCAGGTCGAAGCGGGCGGCGGGCAGGGTCATGACGGCGGCCGAGTTGGACATGTGCCTGATCACCTCGGACCCGGCGGCGCCCGCCTGCTCGGCCTGCTTGAGCGCGCTCTCGTACGCCTCCAGCTGGTGGCCCACCGAGGGATGGCCGGGGAGGTCGGCGCAGGCGAAGTGGGACCACAGCCCGGCGATCTCGACGGCGCCCTCGGCCCGCAGCTCCAGAGCCTTGGACAGCAGGCCCGGCCACGCGGCGAGCGGCGCGCCGCCCCTGCTCATGCCGGTGTCGGCCTCCAGGTGCACCCGCGCGGTGCGGCCCGTACGGCGCGCGGCGCCCGCGATCTCGGCGAGCAGCCCCTCGTCGGCGGCCGACAGCTCGACGCCCTCCTCGATCGCCCGGTCGATCGGCTCGCCCGGGGTGATCAGCCACGCCAGGACGGGCGCGGTGACCCCGGCCTCGCGCAGCGCCAGCGCCTCCCTGACGAACGCCGTGCCGAGCCTGCTCGCGCCGCCTTCCAGAGCGGCCACGGAGGCTGGCACGAGACCGTGGCCGTAGGCGTCGGCCTTGACGGCCCCCATCAGCTCGGCGCCGCCCGCCCGCTCCTTGAGCAGGGCCACGTTACGCCTGATCGCGGCCAGATCGACCCGCGCCTCCGCGGGGGTGGCCATCGAGGAGTACATCCTTCCAGTGTGGCAGCTCACGCACGTGGTCGAGCGCTATTTCCGCCGCTCAGAGTCGGGTTCGCCCCGAATCGCGCGGATCGCCGACGGAACGGCCGTCGCCACGTCGGCGGAGGTGAGCGGGGCGCCCCGGGCGGCCAGCCGTCCGGCGAGACCGTGGACGTACGCGGCCACCGAGCCCGCGTCGTAACAGCTCAGCCCCTGGGCCAG
>JABFVJ010000502.1 GCA_013362835.1 Nonomuraea sp.
CTCTGCGGGTCGACCTGGAGTCCGGCGTACTTGGCGAACAGGTAGGTGAAGGCCTGGGTCAGTACGGCGGCGAAGGCGACGGCGAGGACCGGGAACACCCACAGCACGGGGCTGCGGTAGGTGAGCAGCAGCAGGACGATGACGATCAGGCAGGTGATCCCCATCAGGGTCGCGTCGAGGGTGTCGAAGACGTTGAAGGCGTCGGCGGTGGCGCCGCCCGGGCCTCCGACCGCGGTGTCGAGTCCGGGCGGGGCGTGGGCGGCCGCGACGGTGCGCAGTTCCTCGACCTTGTCGGCGAGCTCGGCCTGGTCCTCGCCGGAGAGCGGGACGACGAGCATCAGCGCCCGGCCGTCCTCGGCGGCCACGGGGGGCGCCACCTGCTGGCCCGGCTCGGCGATCTTCGCGAACGCCGTGCGGTCGGCCTCGGCCTTGGCGCGGACCTGGTCGGTGACGGGCGCGTCGCTGGTGTAGACGACGACGGCCGGCATCAGGTCGTGGCTGCGGAACTTCTCCAGTTCGGTGTTGACCTGCGCGGACTCGGCACCACGCGGCAGGAAGGCGTTGGCGCTGGTGTCCTGCACCTCGCCCAGCTTGCCGGCCAGTGCTCCGAGAGCCATCGCGGCGAGCAGCCAGACGGCGAGGGTGAGCCACTTGCCGCGCCGGCCACCGGGCACGGCGGTGCTTCGCTCGAGCCATGTGGGCATGGGGGGTTCTCCTTCTGGGTGGGGACGTACGGCGGTTCGCGCGGGGCCGCGCCGTCACCGCGGCGGGCCCACGCGTCGGCGCCCGTGGGGCCGAGGCTCCACGGGCGCCGGAGGGCGGTGGGGCTCAGCCCTGGAAGAACTCCTTCAGTACGGGGGCGAGGACCGGCGGCTCGACGGCGATGCCCTGGCCCGCCAGCGCGTGGTGGCGGGAGTCGGGCAGGACGTCGGCGACGGCGCGGGCGCTCGCGTGCAGCCACGCGTCGGCGTCGCCGCCGTGGGCGACGAGGACGGGCACCTTGACGGAGGCCAGTTCGTCGGCCGGCAGGGCGAAGTCGTCGCCGGTGATCGTGGTGTCGTACGGGAGGGTGTGGGCCAGCGCCTCCAGGCCCGGCCAGAACGGGGCGAACCGCATCCCCGCGACGGCCTCGGCCGGGGCGCCCATGCCCTGGGTCATGAAGAACTCCACGGCCTCGCCCCGGCGGTCGGTCGCGGCGAGCTCGGCGAGCTTCTCGGTGAAGCCGGCCGGCGGCTTCGGGCCGGTCTCGTCGACCACGAACGGCGGGTCGTAGACGGCGACGCGGGTGATGTTCACCCCGGCCGCGGCGGCCTTGAGCGCCAGGACGCCGCCCGCGGACAGGCCGAACACCTTCGCGGAGCCGCCGGCCTCGGCGATCAGGGCGGCGAGGTCCTCGATCTCCCGCTCCACGGCGTACTCCGGGGCGTCGGCGCTGTCCCCGCGCCCGCGCCGGTCGTAGTTGTACACGGTGAAGTGGGGGGCCAGCTCCTCGGCCAGCTGCGTCATGGTGGGGTGCGCGCGCTCACTGAACGAACCACCGACCAGGACGAGTGGCTCGCCCTCACCGGTGCGGTCATAGGCGATGGCAGTACCGTCGGCGGACTGGACAGTGTTCATTGCTCTCCCGGTGCAGATGCCTTGAGGGGGGACACGGGGGTCGTGCCGCACTCAGCGTCCCGGGCGGCGGGTGGTGGCCGCATCTTCGAGGTTGCTGCGCTCAAGTCACGGGCAGGGCAAGCCGGATGGTGCCGCGCGCTTCGCGGCACCATCCGGCTGACGCGGGTGGCGAGGGCCGTCACCGGGTGAGGACGTGCTCCTCCCTGGTGGGGGTCGCGGGCGCCGGCGCGGTGGCGGGGGCGCCCTCCTTGCGGCGGGCCCAGCGGCCGACGGCGGCGATGACCGGACGCTCCACCAGGTAGTGGCTCAGCGACGCGGCGAGGATGCTGCCGACGAGCACCGCGGACATCAGCTCGGGGAAGGAGATGGTGCCGCGCAGCTGCTGCATGAGGGCGGGCTCGGTGCCGAAGACGCTGCCCGTCTCGAACCAGAAGTACATGATCGCGAAGTGCCACAGGTAGATGCCGTACGAGATGCGGCCCAGGTAGCGGGCCACGGGGTTGGCCACGACCGCGTCGATGACCCGCGACTTCGCCTCGGGGACCGACAGCGGCATCACGACCAGGAAGGAGAAGGCCAGCAGCAGGAAGTACTGGGTGACGGCCAGGCCGACGCCCTCGTAGTCGCCGTAGCCGGGACGGCCGAAGGGCTGCGTGCAGTTGACGGCGTAGAGGGCCACGGCGGCACCGCACAGCAGCAGCGGCCGGCGGGCGGCGACGCGGTACAGGGCGGGCCGGTCGTGCGGCTTCATCTCCGCCAGGACGTGGATGACGGCCATCGCCATGCCGAGGGCGAAGGCACCGCCCACGGCGAACGGCCACCAGTACTCCTCCGGGTAGACACCCATCTCGGGGCGGTGGATCCACCACGTCCACACCGCGGACGCCACGGTGATGACGGCCGGCGGGATCATCATCCGGCGGACCTTCTTCGCCGGGTCCGTGGTCCGGCCCGCCAGCCAGTGCATGAGCACGGCCAGCAGCGGCAGGGCGAGGTAGTACTGCATTTCGGCCGGGACGGTCCAGGCCGGGTCCATGCCGGCGATCCACGTGTAGTCGTAGACCTGGAGCATCAGGATCGGCCGCAGTACGTACCAGGGGCCGTCCACGGC
>JABFVJ010000002.1 GCA_013362835.1 Nonomuraea sp.
CGCCGCGCCGCTGGGTCAGCCCGGCCAGCTCGCCGGCGTCCTGGGCCTGCCAGGCCGCACGCAGCCGCTCACCCACGTCGAGCAGCTCGGCGAGGTCGTCGGGGTGCTCACGGGCGAGCCGGTTGACGGCCCACGCCGAGACCGTGGGCTTGCGCAGCTTCGCGATCTCGCGGGAGAGCCGTACGTCGCCCGCGTCCTTGGCGGCGCGGGCCTCGGCCGCGCGCGCGGCGGTGAACTCCGGCGGCGGGACTGCGTAGAGGCGGCCGGCCACCTCGTCAAGATCCACACAGGACAAATACCCCACATGCGCCGGTTTCTAGCGCATAGTGGAGACAGCCCCAGTCGAACGGAGGCCCCCCGGTGTTCGAACGCTTCACCGATCGTGCGCGCAGGGTCGTCGTCCTCGCCCAGGAGGAGGCGCGGACGATGAGCCACAACTACATCGGCACGGAACACATCCTGCTGGGCCTCATCCACGAGGGCGAGGGTCTGGCCTCCCTGGTGCTCGACAGCTGCGGCGTGGAGCTGGAGAACGTACGGGACTTCGTGGAGCGCGAGGTGGGCCGCGGCGCCAAACCCCCGAACGGGCACATCCCGTTCACCCCGCGCGCCAAGAAGGTGCTGGAGTTGTCGCTGCGGGAGGCGCTGCAGCTCCGCCACAACTACATCGGCACCGAGCACATCCTGCTCGGGCTGATCAGGGAGGGCGAGGGCCTGGCCGCCCAGGCCCTGGTGAACGCGGGCGCCGACCTCGCCGACATCCGCCAGCGCGTGATCGACCGGGTGGGCCAGGGCTCCAAGGAACGCCCGTCGGAGATCTACTTCGCCGGCGGCTCGATGCTCGGCGAACGGCTCGCGCGGATCGAGGAGAGCCTGGCGCGCATCGAGCGCCACCTCGGCATCGCCCCGCCCGCCGACGCCGAGGATGACACCGACGACGACAGGCCGGAGGACGAGGCGGGCCTAGGCTGAGGCCAGCACGCCGACGGGCAGCCGCGCCTCCACGACGCCCGGGTCGTCGGTGTAGGCGAGCGTCGCGCCGAGGGTGGTCAGCAGGCCGCGCATGCGCGCGTTGTCGGCCAGCAGCGTGGCTCTGACCTCGGCGTATCCGAGGTCGCGGGCCGCCCTCACCAGCATCCTGGCCAGCACCGTGCCCAGACCGCGCCCCTGCCAGCGGTCCTCGACCAGGAAGGCCATCTCGGCGATGCCGGGATCCGGCGTGAACATGAGGCTGGCCATGGCCACGACCTGCCCGTCGTGCCCGGCGACCAGCGAGAAGCCCCTGCCGCGGTCGCACAGCCGGTCGAACATGCGCGGCGGCAGCGTGGGCATCGAGGTGAAGTAGCGGAACCTGCGGGACTCGGGCGAGCAGCGGTCGTGCAGGTCGCGTACCGCCTCGCGGTAGATCGAGGTGAGCGGCCGCACGGTGACCTCGGCGCCGTCGGCGAGCTTGACCGCGCGCTCGGCGCCGGTCTGCTCGGGCGCGGGCTGGGCGAGCCGGGCGAAGGAGGCCGCGCGCGCCGCCTCGGTCAGCGTGAACGGCAGCTCCGAGCGGCGCAGCCGGACCGAACGCCGCGCGGCCACGGGCACGACGAGCAGGGTCGGGTCGGGAAGGTCGTTCACCGGTTCACCGTAGATCCACCTGGCGTCGTCCGCGCGCAGCAGCTCGGCCAGCAGTTCGGGCAGACGCCACGGCATGGCGCGCAGCCTGGAGGCCAGCAGCAGCGCCCTGGTGGGCTCGTCGGTCAGCTCGTGGGCGGTGGCGGGCACCACCTGGACGCGGCGGCCGCCGGCCGCCTCCAGGGCCTCGCGCACCGCCTCGGGGCTCGCGGGGATGTCGGCGACGAACTCGTCGACGGTGCCGTCGGCGTCCGACTGGACGCTCAGGCCGAGGATGTTGCCGCCCCTGGCGGCCAGGGCCGAGGCCAGCGAGGCCAGCCGTCCGGGTCGCTCGTCCACCGTGGTTCGGATGCGCAAGAATCCCATACGACCGAGCATGCCTGGTATGTGTTACATGCCCGCTAACGACGGGTTTCATCACGAATTTCGTCGCGAGATGCGCCACCTTCTCCCGATATAGCAGGATATGTGGCCATGAGTGTGCGAGTTCCCTTGTCGTCCGGGTTCGTCAATGGCGACGTGTCCTTCTGGTACCGGTCGTCGGGCGTCCCGGAGCCCGGTCCACGGCTCGACGGCGACCTCCAGGCGGACGTGGCGATCGTCGGAGCCGGCTACACCGGACTGTGGACCGCGTACTACCTCAAGAAGGCGCGGCCGTCGCTGAAGGTCGTGCTGCTGGAGCAGGAGTTCGCCGGGTTCGGCGCGTCGGGGCGCAACGGCGGCTGGCTGACCGGCGACCTGGCCGGCTCCCACGAGCGCTACGGCGCGGACGCGCGGCGGCTGCAGCGCGAGATGTACGCCTCGATCGACGAGGTCATCGCGGTCTGCGCGGCCGAGTCGATCGACTGCGACATCGTCAAGGGCGGCGTGGTGAACGTGGCCCGCACCCCCGCCCAGGCCGCCCGGCTGCGCGCCTCGGTGTCGGCGGCCCGCGCCTGGGGCATCGAGGAGGACGACCTGCGCCTGGTCGACCCGTCGGACCACCTGCGCGTGGCGGGCGCCCAGGCGGCCTCCTGGAGCCCCCACTGTGCCCGTATCCAGCCCGCCAAGCTGGCCCAGGGCCTGGCCAGGGCCGTACGCGACCTCGGCGTCCCCGTCCACGAGCGCACCCCGGTGACCGAGATCGCCCCGCACCGGGCGGTGACGCCGTACGGGACGGTCTCGGCGACGTACGTGATCCGCGCCACCGAGGGCTTCACCGCGCGCCTGAACGGCCTGCGCCGGCAGTGGCTCCCCATGAACAGCTCCATGATCGTCACCGAGCCCCTCCCCGCCTCCTTCTGGGACGAGGTCGGCTGGCAGGGCGCCGAACTCCTCGGCGACCTCGCGCACTACTACATGTACGCCCAGCGCACCGCCGACGACCGGATCGCCTTCGGCGGCCGCGGCCGCCCCTACCTGTACGGCTCCCGCGTCGACGCCCGCGGCCGCACCCACGAGTGGACGGTCGAGGCCCTGTGGCGACTCCTGGTGGACTTCTTCCCCGCCGCCCGCTCCTCCAAGGTGGCCCACGCCTGGTCGGGCGTCCTCGGGGTGCCGCGCGACTGGTGCTCGACGGTGCACGTGGACCAGGCGAGCGGCCTCGGCTGGGCCGGCGGGTACACCGGGCACGGCGTGACCACCACCAACCTGGCCGGCCGTACGCTGCGTGATCTCATACTCGGGGAGGAGACGGAGCTGACGTCGTTGCCGTGGGTGGGACGCCGGGTGCGGTCCTGGGAGCCGGAGCCGCTGCGCTGGATGGGCGTGCACGCGATGTACCGCCTGTACCGGGTGGCCGACCACCGGGAGCGTTCCATGCCCAGGACCTCGGCCCTGGCCCGCTTCGCCGACCTCATCACGGGCCACTGACGAAAGGGAGAATCCCCATGAACATCCTCTTCCGAGGAGGAGGCGCCTTCATCGGCGGCGCCGTGCGGGCCGAGGCCGTGCTGGTGCGCGACGGGGTGATCGCCGCCGTCGGCCCTGAGGGCGAGCTGTCCCGCCTGGCGCCCGGCCACGACACCGTGGACCTGGACGGCGGCCTGCTGACGCCCGGGTTCACCGACGCGCACCTGCATCCGGTACAGGCCGGACTCGAACGGTCGAAGTGCGACCTGTCCGAGATCTACGGCCTGGACGCGTACTTGGCCAAGATTTCCGACTACGCCACGAAAAATCCGGATAAGGCGTGGATTGATGGCGGCGGCTGGGACATGGCGGCCTTCCCCGGCGGCCTCCCCCACCGCTCCCAGATCGACTTCCTCGACCGGCCCGTCTACCTGATCCAGCGCGACCACCACGCCGCCTGGGTCAACTCCCGCGCCCTCGACCTCGCCGGCGTCACCAGGGACACCCCCGACCCCGCCGACGGCCGGATCGAGCGCGACCCCGACGGCACGCCGACCGGCGTCCTGCACGAGGGCGCGATGGACCTCGTCGGCCTGCTCACCCCCCGCCCCTCCGCCCAGGACCTGGACGACGCCCTGGCCGACGCCGAGCGGCACCTGTTCTCCCTGGGCATCACCGGCTGGCAGGACGCCATCGTCGGCTCGTACGCGGGCTCCGACGACCAGCTCCCCACCTACGTCGCGGCCGCCCGCGCGGGCCGGCTGCGCGCCCGCGTCGTCGGCGCCCTGTGGTGGGACAGGACGCGCGGCGCCGACCAGATCGAGGACCTGGTCCGGCGGCGCGCCTCGGCCGAGGGGCTCGACCGGTTCGCCGCCACGTCCGTCAAGATCATGCAGGACGGCATCACGGAGAACTTCACCGCCGCCACGCTGGAGCCGTACTGCCGGTGCGGCGGCACGGGCCTGTCGTACGTCGACCCGGGCAAGCTCAAGGAGTACGTGGCCGAGCTGGACCGGCTCGGCTTCCAGGTGCACTTCCACGCCATCGGCGAACGGGCCGTACGCGAGGCCCTGGACAGCTTCGAGGGCACCGACCCGGCCAACCGCCACCACATCGCCCACCTGCAGATCATCGAGCCGTCCGACGTGCCGCGCTTCGCCGCGCTCGGCGTCACGGCCAACCTGCAGCCCCTGTGGGCCACCCACCACGCCCAGATGGACGAGCTGACGCTGCCGTTCCTGGGCGAGCCGCGCTCGTCGTGGCAGTACCCGTTCAAGGACCTGCTGGCGCACGGCACCCGGTTCTGCGCGGGCAGCGACTGGCCGGTCTCCGACGCCGACCCCATGCAGGGCATGCACGTGGCCGTCAACCGCACAGAACCGGGCGGATCGGTGCACGCGGGCTACCCGACCGCGCAGACGCCGTTCCTGCCCGGCCAGCGGCTCGACCTGGCCACGGCGATGACCGCGTACACCGAGGGCTCGGCCTGGATCAACCGCTCACCGGCGGGCACGATCGCGCCGGGCCGCCCCGCCGACCTGGTGGTGCTGGACCGCGACCCGTTCGCGCTGCCCGCCTCGGAGATCTGGCGCACGCGGGTGCGGATGACCTTCGTGGACGGCGTCGCGGTCTTCGAACGCCGCTGACGCGCGAAGGGCCCCGGTGACCAGCACCGGGGCCCTTCCGCCGTAACGCCTACCAGGGGGACTTGTTGTTGCGCAGGCGCTCCAGTGCCTCCTCGAGGATCGCCTTGCCGTCCTTGTCGCTCCTGCGCTCCTTCACGTAAGCCAGGTGCGTCTTGTACGGCTCGTTCTTGGGCGGGGCAGGCGGGGCCTCCTCGTCCTGTCCGGCTGGGAGGCCGCAACGTGGGCAATCCCACATCTCGGGGACCGCCGCGTCGCTGGCGAAACTGGGGCGCGTCTCGTGCATGTTGGCGCACCAGAACGAGACCCGCACTCTCGGAGCTGCCTCGCCGCGCTCGGCCTCCCCCATTGGGCCGGCGCCGACTCGGCTGCCACGGATCGCGTTGCCACTACCCACGGATGAACTCCTCGCTCGATCGCCCCGCGTCGTGACACGGGGGGAGAATCACTGTCACGCGTTAATCAGTTGTGTCTCAGGGCCTCATGAGCAGGCCGAGAGCGATGATGCAGACGAACCAGACGGTGCCCGTGATGACGGTCAGCCGGTCGAGGTTGCGCTCCACCACCGAGGAACCACCGAAGTTCGACGAGAAACCGCCGCCGAACATGTCAGACAGGCCGCCACCCTTGCCCTTGTGGAGCAGGACGAGCAGGATCATGAGACCGCTCGCCAGGATGAGGGCGATGGAGATTCCAATTACCACGGTATGCCTGTTCCTTCAGTGCTCTGTTACGCGTGACGATTCAAACTTGCTTCTTGAGGGTACGGCCTGATGTCAAGTCGCACCCTCAGAACGACTCAGTTAGCAGGCAATTCGGAGAACCGGCAGATCTTGGCGAACTCCCCTGCGTCGATGCTGGCACCGCCCACGAGCGCGCCGTCGACATCGGGTTGAGCCATGATCCCCGCGATGTTGCCTGATTTGACCGAGCCACCGTAAAGGATACGGACCGCGGAGGCCACTTCGGAGTCGTAGAGCTCAGCGAGTCTCACCCGCAACGCTCCGCAGACCTCCTGGGCGTCCTCCGGGGTGGCCACCTCGCCCGTGCCGATCGCCCACACGGGCTCGTAGGCCACCACTATCGATTTTGCCTGCTCGGCGCTGATTTTGCGCAGGGCGCCGTCGAGTTGGCCGAGACAGTGCGCGATGTGGCCGTCCTCTTGGCGGATGAGCAGCCCCTCGCCCACGCACAGGATGGGCGTGATCGAGTGCCGGTAGGCGGCCTGTACCTTGGCGTTGACGAGGTCGTCGTCCTCGCCGTGGTACTGGCGGCGCTCGGAGTGGCCGATGACCACGTACGTGCAGCCGAGCTTGGCCAGCATGACGCCGGAGATCTCGCCGGTGTAGGCGCCGCCGTCGTACTGGGACAGGTCCTGGGCGCCGTAGACGATCCGCAGCTTGTCGCCGTCGACCAGCGTCTGCACACTGCGCAGATCGGTGAACGGCGGCAGCACGGCCACCTCGGCCTTGTCGAAGTCCTTGTCGCTCAGCGCGAAGGCCAGTTTCTGGACCAGCGCGATGGCCTCAAGGTGGTTGAGGTTCATCTTCCAGTTGCCGGCGATGAGCGGCTTACGCGTGGCCATGGGTCGCTCAGTCCTCCAGAGCCGCGAGTCCGGGAAGGGTCTTGCCCTCAAGGTATTCCAGGCTGGCGCCGCCGCCCGTGGAAATGTGCGAAAAACCGTCCTCGGGCAGGCCCAGCTTGCGCACCGCGGCCGCCGAGTCGCCGCCGCCGACCACCGTGTAGGCGTCGGAGTCGATCAGCGCCTGCGCCACGGCCCTGGTGCCGCCGGAGAACGCGTCGAACTCGAACACGCCCATCGGGCCGTTCCAGAAGACGGTCTTGGCGTCGGCCAGCTTGCTCGCGAACAGCTCGCGGGTCTTCGGCCCGATGTCGAGCCCCTCGCGGTCGGCCGGGATCGCCGTGGCCTCGACCGCCTCGTGCTCGGCGTCGGCGGCGAAGGTGACCGCCGCGAGCACGTCGACGGGCAGCACGAGCTCCACGCCGCGCTTGGCGGCCTCGTCGAGGAAGCCGCGCACCTGGTCGAGCTGGTCCTCCTGGAGCAGCGACCGGCCCACCTCGTGGCCCTGGGCCTTGAGGAAGGTGTAGGCCATGCCGCCGCCGACCAGCAGCCTGTCGACCTTGGTCAGCAGGTTGGCGATGACGCCGAGCTTGTCGGAGACCTTGGCGCCGCCGAGGACCACGACGTAGGGCCGCTCGGTGTCCTCGGTGAGCTTGCGCAGCACCTCGACCTCGGCCACGACCAGCCCGCCCGCCGCGTGCGGCAGCAGCCTGGGCACGTCGTAGACGCTGGCGTGCTTGCGGTGCACCGCGCCGAACCCGTCGCCGACGTAGAGCTCGGCGAGGGCGGCCAGCTTCTCGGCGAACGCGCCGCGCACGGCGTCGTCCTTGGACTCCTCGCCGGGCTCGTAGCGCAGGTTTTCCAGCAGGGCGACCTGGCCCTCCTGGAGGGCGTCGACCGTCCGGCGCGCGCTGTCGCCCACCACGTCGCCGGCGAAGGCGACGTCGTGGCCCAGCAGCTCGCCCAGGCGGGCGGCCACCGGCCTGAGCGAGTATTTCGGGTTGACCTGGCCCTTGGGCCTGCCCAGATGGGCGCAGACGACGACCTTGGCGCCCCTGCCGGTCAGCGCCTTGATCGTCGGCACCGACGCGCGGATGCGGCCGTCGTCGGTGATCGTCTCTCCGTCGAGAGGGACGTTGAGGTCGGCGCGCACGAGCACGCGCCGCCCCTTGACGTCGAGATCGTCGAGCGTGCGCATGCTCATGCTCCTGTCCCCGCTGCGGCCTTGACCACGATCACAGGCCGCGGCCGACCAGCTCGATCAGGTCGGCGAGGCGGTTGGAGTAGCCCCACTCGTTGTCGTACCAGCCGACGACCTTGACCTGGTTGCCGATGACCTTGGTGAGGCCGGCGTCGAAGATGCAGGAGTGGGGGTCGGTGACGATGTCGGAGGAGACGATCTCGTCCTCGGTGTAGCTGAGGATGCCCTTGAGCGGGCCCTCGGCGGCGGCCTTGACCGCGGCGTTGACCTCCTCGACGGTGACCTCGCGGCTGACGTCGACCGTGAGGTCGGTGGCCGAGCCCGTGGGGATCGGCACGCGCATGGCGAAGCCGTCGAGCTTGCCCTTGAGCTCGGGCAGGACCAGGCCGATGGCCTTGGCGGCGCCGGTGGAGGTGGGCACCACGTTGAGGGCGGCGGCGCGGGCGCGGCGCAGGTCCTTGTGCGGGCCGTCCTGCAGGTTCTGGTCCTGCGTGTAGGCGTGGATGGTGGTCATCAGACCCTTTTCGATGGTGAAGGTGTCGTGGAGGACCTTCGCCATCGGGGCCAGGCAGTTGGTGGTGCAGGACGCGTTGGAGATGATCGTGTGGGCCGCCGGGTCGTAGGCGCCCTCGTTGACGCCCAGCACGATGGTGACGTCCTCGTTCTTCGCCGGGGCGGAGATGATGACCTTCTTGGCGCCGTTCTCGGCGTGCACCTTGGCCTTGGCGGCGTCGGTGAACAGACCGGTCGACTCCACCACGACGTCGACGCCGAGGTCGCCCCAGGGCAGCTTGGCCGGGTCGCGCTCCTCGAACACCTTGATCGCCTTGCCGTCGACGGTGATCTCGTCGCTGGAGGCCTTCACCTCGTAGGGCAGGCGGCCCAGGATGCTGTCGTACTTGAGCAGGTGGGCGAGCGTCGCGTTGTCGGTCAGGTCGTTGACCGCGACGATCTCGATGTCCTTGCCGCTGGCGGCGACCGCGCGCCAGAAGTTGCGACCGATGCGGCCGAAGCCGTTGACGCCTACGCGGATGCTCACGGGAACCGATCTCCTCGAACAGATGGCGGGCTTAATCTCAACCACGAACACTATCGGACCCAAATTGGTTTAGACCACTGCAGGTGCCGCCCTGCGTATGCCTGTTCGGCGGGCGTAATTTGCGAGGTTCGAGTAAAGTGCCCGACTCGTCGGAGTAAATTCGTGCATTCTCTGGGGGCTGAGATGTCACACAATCGGTCCGGCCTGCTTCCCGGGCTGGTCGCGGGGCTGGTCGCCGCGCTGATCTGCGCGGCGGGCCTGGGGTTCGCGGTGCTCTTCCAGGACCGGCTGCCGAAGGCCGTCGTCACGCTCGGCAACGGGCACGCGCTGTCGGTGGCGCTGTCGCTCCTCATCGCGCTGCTGGTCGCCCTGGCCGCGGGCGCGGCCCGCCCGCGCAGCCGCGTCCTGCCGGTGGTGGCCGCACTCTACGCGGGCGCCGCCGTCGCCGGCGGCCAGATCCTGGGCGCCTCCATCCTGATCGGCGCCCCCGCCCTGCGCGCCTCCGCCGCCACCACTCCGCCTCCGGCGTCCACGTCTCCGGCGCTGGGCGACATCACGATCACGAACGTCAGCGAGGGCCTGCCCTTCGCCCTGGCGGTCTACCGCGAGCCGCTGGCGCAGACGTGGCAGGTGTGGCTGTACATCGCCGTGGCGGCCGTGGCCGCCCTCCTGCTGGTCACGCTGAGGGTCCTCCGCGTACGCCGCGCCGACCGTACGACGGCGGCGGCCGAGGAGCAGGGCACGGAGGCCGAACAGGAATACCGGGCCCCCTTCGAGCCCGCCCAGTCCCCCGCCCAGCAACCGACCCCCGACCTCTTCACCCCCCGCAAGCCCGCCACAGACAGACCCGCCACTCCAGGGACTGGCCCAGTGCGCCCAAGCCCGGATGGGCTTACCTGAATTCCACTCGGGAGGCGGCCCAGGACACCCACAACCCGAAAGAGGGCCGACCCGGCCCCACCCGAGGAGCAGCCCAGGACATCCGGAAGCCGTACAGGGCCGACCCGGCTCCGGCATCCGCAAGCCCCGCCAGGCTCAGCTGGAGCCAATGGCGGGCAGTCCGGGGCATCCGCAAGCACGCACGCGGCTGAACTGCGCCCACTTGAGGACACTCCAGGCATCCGCAAGCCCCGCCAGCCTCATCCGGAGCCAACCGCGGGCCGTCCCAGGACATCGGCGCGTACGTACGGGGCTGAACCTGCGCCCGCTTGAGGGCGGTCCGGGGCATCGGCAAGCGCGGCAGGTGCTGCCTGGGTTCGTTTGAGGGCGGAGCAGGGCAAACCCCGCGAGTCTGGCACGGACTACTGGAAAACCACTCCCTTATGGATCTTCTGGTGAGTAAGGTGCGCCAGTCAGCTTCACCCACTCACAGAGGAACCCCCCAACATGTCTGATCAGAAGTCCGGCTTAGTCCCCGGGATCGTGGTCGGCCTGGTGGCCATGCTCATCGGCGCCGCGATCTACGGCGCGATCATCGGCATCACGAAGTACGAGATCGGCATCGCCACCGTCGGCGTGGGCGTCCTGGTCGGCCTCGGCATCATGGCCGTCAAGCCCACCAGCCCCGTCCTGCCGCCGCTCGCCGCCGTGTTCGGCCTCGCCGGCGCGGCGCTCGGCCAGCTCGTCGGCACCACGATCCTGCTGGTTCAACTGGCCCAGGAGGCGGGCGAGACGATCGGATACGGCACCGCCGCCGCCACCGTCTTCCCCGAGTTCGGCTCGATCATCAGCGAGGACCCGAAGTCGCTGCTCTTCTGGGCGATCGGCGCCGCAGCCGCCTACTCCTTCGTCAACAAGCGCGTCAAGGCAGCCGACACACCGGCAACCCCCGCCCCAGCCGACCCCACCCCGGCCACCCCACCCCAAACCTGACCCCCCGGCTCACCCCCGTTCCAGGGGCAACCGGGTCCAAGGGCAACCCGGTCCAAGGGCAACCCGGTCCAAGGGCAACCCGGTCCAAGGGCAACCCGGTCCAAGGGCAACCCGGCCCAGGGGCAACCCGGCCCAGGGGCCATCCGGTCCAGGGCCATCCGGTCCAGGGCTGACCGTAAAGGTCATCCCGGTCAAGGGCTGAGGCCGACGGGCGCCGCAGGTCATCGGGCGGCGCCCGTTTCGCGGTCATCCAGGCCACGGAGCGGGCCCACAGGGCGCGTCGTCACGGTGAGCGGCCCGTGAGCCTTCACGACCGGCCATGACGGACGGTCTCTGGCGTCGGCGCGTGCGGGCAACCGGGCGAAGCCGTACGGGATGGGGGTCTCCCGGACGGCGCCGCAGCCCCTGCACCTCCAGAACAACCCCAACAGGGTCTCCCGGACGGCGCCGCAGCCCCTGCACCTCCAGAACAACCCCAACAGGGTCCCCTGGACGGCACCGCAGCACCCTCACCTCCGAAACAACAACCCCAACGGGATCTCCCGGACGGCACCGCAGCATTCGCACCTACAGAACAACCCCAACGGGGTCTCTCGAAGAGCACCGCGGCGATCACTTCGCCGTCAAGCACTCACGGAGCGAGCATGTCGACGGTGAGGTTGGCCTCGGTGTTAGGGATGCCAAGGTCGGAGGCGCGTTTGTCGGCCATGGCGAGCAGCCGCCGGATGCGCCCCGCGATGGCGTCCTTGGTCAGCGGCGGGTCGGCGATCTGCCCCAGCTCCTCCAGCGACGCCTGCTTGTGCTCCACCCGCAGCCGCCCGGCCACCACCAGGTGGTCCGGCGCCTCGTCGCCGAGGATCTCCAGCGCCCGCTGCACCCGCGCCCCCGCCGCGACGGCCGCGCGGGCCGAACG
>JABFVJ010000510.1 GCA_013362835.1 Nonomuraea sp.
CCGGCCGAGGATCTCCTCGGTCTCGCCCCGGTGGTAGAGGTCGGCGGTGTCGATGAAGGTGCCTCCGGCGTCGAGGAAGGCGTCGACGACGCGGCCCGCCTCGGCCTCGTCGCCGGCGGCCAGGCCGTGCCGGGTGCCGAAGTTCATGGTGCCGAGACACGCGCGCGAGACGCGCAGCCCGGAACGGCCCATGGTCTGGTGATCCACGAGAGCCCCTAGAATCGGAATGACTGTTCCGCTTGAACGCCTCGAACGATACGGAACCGCCGTTCCGGTTGTCAACGAGGAAGGGAGGCCGCATGCGTGCCGACGCCGTACGCAACCGCGCCCGTGTGCTGGAGGCCGCCGAGGCGGTGCTGGCCCGCGACGGGCTGGACGCCTCGATGCGCGAGATCGCCACGCTGGCCGGAGTGGGGGTGGGCACGATCTACCGCCAGTTCCCCACCAAGGAGGTGCTCTACCAGGCGATCGTCACCGACCGCCAGGAGCGGCTGGCCGAGCTCGCCGCCGAGCTGGGCAGGGCCGGCGACGCCGGGGCCGCGTTCTTCGCGTTCTTCGACCGGATCGTGGCCGACTCGACGGTCAAGAAGGTGCTGGTGGACGCCCTGGCGACCGCCGGGATCGACGCCAAGGCGGGCGGCCCCGACATCAGGGGGGCCATCAGCGCGCTGCTCGTACGCGCCCAGCGGGCGGGGGCGGTGCGCGCGGACGTGGGCATGCCGGAGCTCCTCGCCCTGCTCAGCGCCGCCTGCCTGGCGGCGCAGCACCACAACTGGACCGACGACCTGCGGGCCAGGGCCCTCGGCGTGCTCTTCGACGGCCTGCGGGTCAGCCCTGCGACAGGCGCTTGAGCCGGGTCACCGCCTCGTCGATGACCTCGTCCTTCTTGCAGAAGGCGAACCGGACGAAGTGGCTGCCGCGTTCGGCGTGCTCGTAGAAGACCTGCGTGGGGATGGCGACCACCCCGGCCAGCTCGGGCAGGCGGCGGGTGAGCGCCAGCCCGTCGGTGAAGCCCAGCGGCCGGATGTCGGTCTGCACGAAGTACGTGCCGGCGGGCTTGAGCACCCCGAAGCCCGCCGCGCCGAGCCCGGCCATCAGCCGGTCGCGCTTGTCCTGCAGGCCGGCGCGCAGCGCGGCCACCCACTCCAGCTCGGTGCGCAGGCCGTAGGCGACGGCGAGCTGCCAGGGCGCCGAGGCGGTGAAGGTGAGGAACTGCTTGACCGTCGCGACCGCGCTGACCAGCTCGGCGGGCGCGCACACCCAGCCGGTCTTCCATCCGGTGACCGAGAACGTCTTGCCCGCCGAGGAGATCATGACCGTGCGCTCGCGCATGCCGGGCAGCGTGGCGAGCGGGACGTGCTCGACGTCGTCGAAGGTGAGGTGCTCGTAGACCTCGTCGGTGATCGCGATCAGCCCGTGCTCCTGGCACAGCTCGGCGATGACGGTGAGCTCGTCCCTGGTGAACACCGTGCCCGTCGGGTTGTGCGGCGAGTTGACCAGGATCGCCCGGGTACGCGGCGTGACGGCGGCGCGCAGCTCGTCGGGGTCGAAGGTGAAACGCCCCTCGACGGGCCGCAGCGTGACCGCCGACAGACGGGCCTGGGCGAGCGCGATCGAGGCCGCGTAGGAGTCGTAGTACGGCTCGAACGCGATCACCTCGTCGCCCGGCTCGCACAGCGCCAGCACGCTCGCCGCGATGGCCTCGGTGGCGCCCACGGTGACCAGCACCTCGCCCGCCGGGTCGTAGTCGAGCCGGTAGTGGGCCGTCCGGTGCTCCGAGACCGCCTGCCGCAGCTCCAGCATGCCGGGGCCCGGCGGGTACTGGTTGGCGCCCGAGGTGATCGCCTGCACCGCGCGATCGAGCATGGCGGCCGGGCCGTCGGTGTCGGGGAAGCCCTGTCCGAGGTTGATGGACCCGGTCTGCACGGCGAGCGCGCTCATCTCGGCGAAAATCGTCGTGCCGAAGGCGCGCATCCTGGAAACAAGTGGTTCGGTCACGTGTCCACACTATTAGTCTCGTCTTGTGATCATCCGGGTCGTGCTCGCCCTCGCCCTGACCGTGCCCCCCTTCACCGCCTCCGCGCCGCCTCCGGTGGAGGCGCACGCGTGTCCCGTCGCCGTTCCCGAGCGTACGGTCTGCGGGTTCCTGGTGGTCCCCGAGCGCCGTGACGCGCCGGGCCGTACCGTCAAGGTCGGGTACGCCGTCCACACCTCGATCGCCAAGGACCGTAAGCCCGACCCCGTCGTGTACATGAGCGGCGGGCCGGCATCGGCCTCGTTGCAGCTCACGGGGTTCCTGAGCCAGATGTTCCCCGACCGCGACGTGGTGACCGTCGAGCAACGCGGCAGCAGATACTCCAAGCCCGTGCTGGGCTGTCCCGAGACGGCCGAGGCGATGCTCGGACGGCTGCGCAGGCCGCCCTCCGACGTGGCCCGCGCCGCGCTGCGCTGCCGCGCCCGCCTCCAGGAGCAGGGCATCGACCTGCGCGGCTACAACACCAGGGAGATCGCCGCCGACGTCGTCGCCTTACGTCAGGCGCTCGGCTACCCCTCGTGGAACCTGTTCGGCGTCAGCTACTCGACCAGGGTCATGACGCAGGTGGCCGCGATCGACCCCGAGGCGGTGCGCTCGGTCGTCCTCGACTCGTACCTGCCCGAGGACGTCGCCTGGTACGACGACGCCGACAGGAACCTGTTCGACACCCTCGACA
>JABFVJ010000261.1 GCA_013362835.1 Nonomuraea sp.
GCGCGCTCGGTGGCGCGCAGGGCGATCCACACCTGCTGCAACGACTCGGCCGGGCCCCGGTAGCCGACGTGCTCGGGGCGTTCGCCGCGTACGTTCGCGAGCGGCCCGTCGACGGCCCTGATCACGTCGGCGAGCGAGATGTTCGCGGCGGGGCGGGCCAGCACATAGCCGCCCTCTGGGCCGCGCTGGCCGCGCACGAGGCCGGCGCGGCGCATCTGGAGCAGGATGTTCTCCAGGTATTTGGGAGGCATGTCCTGTTCCTTGGCGAGCTCACCCACGGTAGTCGGGCCGGCACCGGCTGCGGCGAGTTCAGCGGCGGCGCGGAGGGCGTAGTCGACACGAGCGGAAAGGCGCATGTTCTCGATTATCCCTCCTGGTCAACACTGGTTAGGCGCAAGGTCGTCAGAACGGGCAGGTGATCCGAATACGGCAGCCGCGGCGCCTGCGCGGAGACGGCCGTCAGTCCCTTGGTGATCAGTACGTGGTCGATGCGTCTGACCGGGGCGTCGGCGGGTGAGGTCATGGGGTCGCCGAGTGCGGTCAGCGGATCGGAGAGACCGGCGGCCTTGAGCACCTCCATGGCCGGGTCGGACGGCTCGGTGTTGAGGTCTCCCGCGAGGATCACGGGTCTCTTGACCGGCTCGCCCGCGCCCGCCGGGCGGTGGCCCGCCTCGTCGGCGTCCCGGCCCGCGGCCAGGGCGCGGGCGATCGAGGCGACCTCGGACGCCTGGCCCCCTGGGGCCTGGAGGTGGGTGTTGACGATGCCGACCTCCCTGCCCCCGACCTCCAGGACGATCGCCTGGGCCTGGGCGCCGGTCGGGTAGTCGTGCGCGCCCAGCGGGTGGGAGTGCACCTGCTTGACCGGGAGGTTGGTGAGCAGCGCGTCGCCCCACACGTTGTCGGCGGCGCGGCCGAAGTAGTAGCGCATGCCGAGGCCGCGGGCGATCCTGGCCAGGTCGTCGTGGCCGCCGTTGAGCAGCCAGCCGCGGTCGACCTCGCTGAGCAGGACGACGTCCGGCTTCTGGGACGCGGCCCACGACGCGATCTTGTCGAGCGACAGGCGTCCGTCGAGGCCGTAGCCCATGCGGATGTTGTACGCGATCAGCGTGAAGGTGTCGGCCTGCCTGGCCCGTACGGACGGGCCCGGGGGAGTGGAGAGCCCGGTGAGCCCGAGGACGAGCGCCAGGGCGGCGAACGCCGGTATGTACGGCAGGCGGATGGGGCCGATGGTCGCCGGGTGCCGGACGATCGCGGTGATCACGGTGGTGGCGGCGATCAGCCCCGCGACCAGGATCAGGATCGCGCCGTTGGGGAAGCCGAGGTCGAGGTCGTAGGCCGCGTAGTAGGCGAACAGGCCGACCAGGAAGATCAGACCGCCGCCGAGCACCGCTGGTCCCGGCCGTCTGGACGACGGGTACTCGGGTCTGACCGTGCCGGAGAGCAGGGAGGCGAGCGAAAGGATCAGGAGTGCGCTGAGGGGGAACCGGAATGACGTGGTCGGCATGACGAAGAGCACGGTGAAGGCGATGAGCAGGACGCCGGCGAAGGCGTCGAAGATCGGCGCGGCCAGGATGCCGATCGTCTGCACCACGGCGAAGACGAGCACGACGGTCAGCAGGGCGGCGCTGAGCAGGGCCTCCCAGAACGGCAGTGGGCCGTCGCTCGCCTTGGCCCAGCCGGTGAACGCCACGCCCATCAGCAGCATCGCCGGGCCGAGCAGGAACCAGGTCAGGGCCGGCGCCCGGTCCACAACTGCGGAAACGGACGCGCCAGAGGCCGCGCCGAGGGAGGCGCCGGAGGACGCGCCAGGGGACGCGCCAGGGGACGCGCCAGGGGACGCGGCAGGGGACGCGGCAGCGGCTGCGTCCGGGGCGGTGCCAGGGGGCGTGGCGGCGGGGGTGGGCGGGGGAGAGGGGCGGAGCAGGGGCAAGAAGGCGGCGCAGAGGGCGAGGGTGGCGAGCCAGGGGAGCGGGCCGTCGCGCCAGACCAGGTCCACGCCGTCCAGCAGCAGGTGGACGAGCATCGACAGCGACAGCCCGCCCATGATGCCGACCGGCACCGCCCGGCGGGGGACCGTGCAGGCGCAGCCGTACAGGAAGACCAGGCCCGCGGTGACGCCGGCGGAGGCGACGTACAGCTGGGAGAGGCCCGCCTGCAGCAGGAGCCGGGCCAGGACCAGTGCCACCGCGCCGCCGATCAGGGCGTGGCGCGGCTTGGCCAGGAGCGCGAGGAACGGCAGGATGAACCAGGCGGCGGCGTAGAGGCCCATCAGCTCCGGCGGCGTCTCGCCGGCGCGTCCGAAGAGCGTGATCAACGACGGGAGGAAGACCCTCAACACGTCGAACAGCAGCACGATACCGAGCGCGAGCATGATCGCCGGACCCCGGGGGATGGTCATGAGGCATCCTCGTGTTCGCGTCCGGTGATATGCAAGAGCTGGAGCGCTAAACTTCCAACAACCTTTTCGATTTGACGGTGGGATTAAGTGTGGAGCGTCGCCCTGGTGTGCCCAGACTTCTCCGGGAGATCAACGATCGGGCCGCGCTGGAGCTGTTGCTCGCCACCGGCCCCATGACCAGAGGGCAGATCGGCGATCTGACCGGTCTGTCCAAGGTGACCGCCTCCCAGACGCTCGCGCGCCTTGAGGAACGCGGCCTGGTCGAGGTGGTCGGCGCGCAGGCGGGCGGACGCGGCCCCAACGCTGCCCTGTATTCGGTGATCCCCTCCAGCGCGTACGTCGCCGGTCTGGAGGTCGGCCCCGGGCTGATCTCCACGGCGGTCGCCGACATCCACGGCCGCACGGTCGCCGAGGTCACCGTCGACCCCGAAGGCCACGACGACCCGGTCGCCGCCGTCCACGGCGCGATCGTCAAGGCCTGCCGCAGCGCCAAGGTCAGCCTGGCCAGGCTGCGCGGCGTGGTCATCGGCACCCCTGGCGTGGTCGATCCGCGCAGCGGCGACGTGCGCTTCTCCTTCGACCTGCCGGGCTGGCACGAGGGCATCCACGAGGCCCTGGCCGGCGACCTGCGGCGCCAGGTGACGATCGAGAACGACGTCAACCTCGCCGCCATCGCCGAGCACGCCGACGGCGCGGCCAAGGGCGTCGAGGACTTCGTCCTGGTGTGGGCGAGCCGGGGGCTCGGCATGGCCGTCATGCTGGGCGGCAAGCTGCACCGGGGGCGTTCGGGCAGCGCGGGCGAGATCGGCTACCTGCCGGTGCCCGGCGTCCCGCTCCCGGAGGACATCCGTACGATGCCGGGGCGGCTGCCGTCGCTGGCGGGCGGCCTGCAGTCGCTGGTCAGCGCCGAGGCGGTGGCCGAGCTGGCCCAGGGCTACGGGTTCGCGGCCGGGAGCGCCGGCGAGTGCGTCGAGGTCGCGGTGGCGGCCGGGGCGCGCGGCGAGCCGATGCTCGACGAGATCGCCCACCGGCTGGCGCTGGGCGTGGCGGCGGTGTGCGTGATCCTCGACCCGGGGCTGGTCGTGCTGGCCGGGGAGGTGGGCCACGGCGGGGGCTCGGCGCTGACCTCCCGGGTGGAGGAGGCCGTGGCGCGGATCTGCCCGGTTCGGCCGCAGGTGGTGACCACGGAGGTGGCCCACGAGAACCCGGTGCTGCGCGGGGCCGTGCTGGCCGCGCTGGACCAGGCACGCGAGGAACTCCTCGCGCCCTGATCCAGCGGGCGTGGGTGAGCGCTCACATGAGATCCAGCGCGGCCGTGGTGAGGGCTCACACGAGATCCAGCGCGGCCGTGGTGAGCGCTCACATGAGCGGGCGCTCAGGCGGTGAGCAGTTCCACGGCGGCCTGGGCGTTGGCCCTGGCCGCCCCGTACGTGGCGATGTAGGCCGCGCTGTCGGGCTGCCACACGGGCAGGCCCATCTCGATCACGGTCGCGTCCTGGCGGGCCGCCACCAGCGCGGTGACCAGTTCCTGGCTCGCCTGGTAGCGGTGGGCGTCCTTGACCACGATGACCAGCGACCGGTTCGCGGCCTTGGCCAGCAGGGCGTGGACGTCGGCGGCCGCGGGCTCGACCCGGACGATCTCGGCGTCCGGCAGCCACGGGCCCACGCCCCATGGCACGTTCCCCACGGCGATCGTGGGCGGGGTGTCCACCTCGATCACCAGGGGTTCCACCAGGGGCTCCGTCGCACCGGTCAGCCGCACGGCCCGGCGGGCGGCGTGCAGGCCGACCACGTTCTGCTCGGCGGCGACCTCCTCGTGCGCGCCGAACCACTCGCTCAGCGCGCGCGTCCGGTCGGCCGCCTCCTCCAGCCTGGCCAGAGGCAGGCGGCCCTCGGTCACCGCGGCGACGATCTCCGCGATGACTCGCTGGACGTCGTCCTCGCCGGGGATCGGGCCGAGGCAGATCAGGTCCGAGCCGGCCGCGAGCGTCAGCACGGCGCCGTTGGCCAGGCCGACGCTCTTGGTGATGGCGTGCATGTCCAGCGCGTCCGTGATGACCACGCCGTCGTAGCCGAGCTCGCCCCTGAGGAGCCCGGTCAGCGCGGCGGGCGACAGGGTGGCCGGGGTGTCCCCGGTCACCACCGGCACCGCCACGTGCGCGGTCATCACGGTTTTCGCGCCGGCCTCGATCGCCGCGCGGAACGGCGCGAGCTCGCGGGCCCGCAGCACGTCCAGGCCGACGTCCACGACGGGCACGGCCAGGTGGGAGTCCACCCGGGTGGCGCCGTGGCCGGGGAAGTGCTTGACGCAGGCGGCCACGTTCACCGACTGCAGCCCCTGTACGGCCGCGACCGTGTGCCTGGCCACCAGCGCCGCGTCGGCGCCGAACGACCTGGTCCCGATCACGGGGTTGTCGGCCTCGGTGTTGACGTCGGCGCTCGGGGCCAGGTCCACGTTGATGCCGCAGGCGGCCAGCTCGGACCCGATGGCCGCGTAGACCCGGCGGGTCAGCTCGACGTCGTCGACCGCCCCCAGCGCCGCGTTGCCCGGGTACGGGCTCCCGACGTGGTAGGCCAGCCTGGTGACGTCCCCGCCCTCCTCGTCGAGCGAGATGACGGGCTCACCGGAGGCGCGCAGCGCGTCGGTGAGCGACCTGACCTGGCCGGGGCCGGCGACGTTGAACCCGAAGAGCGTCACGCCGCCCAGGCCGTTGTCCAGCTCACGCAGCACCCAGTCGGGCGCCGTGGTGCCCTGGAAGGCGACGAGCAGCGTGCCGGCCGCGAGGCGACGCAGCCCCCGATCACTCTGACTCATGGCTCCTCATCAGTTGAATGACGGCACGGTCCGATGCGGCCCGGACCAGTCCGGGCCGCATCAGGGAATCCGTGCCTGCTACCCCTTCACGGCACCGGCCGTGAGGCCGGTGACCATGCGGCGTTGTACCAGCAGGAAGAAGACGACCACCGGAAGGGTCATCAGGGTGGAGCCGGCCATGATGGCGCCCCAGTCGACGCCCTTCTGGCCGAAGAAGTACTGCAGGGCGACCGGCATCGTGTACCCCTCGGACCCCGACATCAGGTAGAGGGCGAAGACGAGATCGTTCCACGCGGTGATGAAGGAGAAGATGCTCGTGGCCACCAGACCCGGCGCGACCAGCGGGAACAGCACCTTCCAGAACGTGGTCATCCGGCTCGCGCCGTCGATCCAGGCCGCTTCCTCCAGCGTGCGCGGCACCGCGGCCACGAACGTGCGCAACATCCAGATGCCGAACGGCAGCGTGAGCGCGACCTGGGTGATGATCAGCCCGAGGAGCTGGTCACCGAGGCCGACCCGCTTGACCATCATGTACAGCGGGATGAGCAGGCCCTCCGACGGCAACATCTGCACGATCAGCAGCACGACCAGGAACGTGCCCCGGCCCTTGAAGCGGAAGCGGGCGATGGCCGTGGCCGACAGCAGCGCGAAGATCGAGCCGATGAGCACGGTGCCGAGCGCCACGACCGCGCTGTTGCGCATGTAGAGCCAGATGGAGTTGCTGGCCACGCCCTCCGTCAGCACCTTCTCGAAGTGGTCGAAGGTGAAGTGCGTCGGGAACGGGATGAACTCCGTCGTGAAGATCTGGTCGTTCTCCTTGAAACCGGTGGAGACCATCCAGTACACGGGGAAGACCGCGTACAGGAAGACCAGGACACCGGCGGTGTTCAGGAGGATCTTCCCGAGCCTCTTGCGAGCGAGCGGGGTCACATCTCCTCCTGCTTCACGATCTGCCGGACGTACGCGACGGTGATGATCAGAAGGATGATCGTCAGCACGATGGAGATCGCCGCGCCCGTGCCCAGCTTCTGCGGGGGTTTGAACGCCTCCGCGACCGAGTACATGGACAGGTTGAAGCCGTCGCGGTTGGTCGGGCCGTTCATCAGCACGTAGAGCTGGCTGAAGACCTTGAAGTCCCAGATGATCGACAGGATCGTCAGGACGGCGAAGACCGGCTTGAGCAGCGGCAGGGTGATCTTCCTGAAGGTCCGCCACGCCCCCGAGCCGTCGACCCGCGCCGCCTCGTACAGCTCGGCGGGGATGCCCTTGAGCCCGGCGAGCACCGAGACCGCGATGAACGGGAACCCGGCCCACACCACGCAGACGACCAGCGCGACGTAGAGCGGGAAGCTGTCGTTGAGCCAGGGCGTGCCCGTCCAGTCCCGCTGTCCGGCGGGTGGCGCGGCCAGCCAGTCGGGCAGCAGGTTGAGCGCCCAGTTGACGATGCCGGACTCGGCGTCGAAGAGCGAGCGCCAGATGACGCCCTGCGCGACCGGCGGCACGGCCCAGGCGAACATGCACCCGATGACCACGACGAAGGACATCTTCCTGCCGAGCTTGTTCAGCAGCACGCCGACCGCGGTGCCCACGATCAGGGTCAGGCTGACGGCGACGAAGGCGAACACCACGGTGTTGCGCAGCGCCGACCAGAAGATGTCGTTGGAGAGGATCTTCTCGAAGTTGTCGAGGCCCACCCATTCGGCCGGCCTGCTTCCCCTGATCTGCGCGAGCCCGACCTTCTGGAAGGCCATCACGCCGAGCTGGAACATCGGGTACAGCAGAAGTCCCGCGATGACCAGCAGACCGGGGATCAACAGGAGATACGGGATGCTCCACGCGGGCATCCCGCTGGCCTTGCCGGGCGCGCCGCCCTTCTTACGGCGGCGCCCCGGGGCGGGGGACGAGCCCCTGCCCCGGGTGACCGTAGTCGTGTTCGCCATCGTTACTGGTTCAGGATCTCTTCGAGTTCCTTGTTGGCGTCAGCGAGAGCCGTAGCGGTGTCCTTCTTGCCCTCGATGACAGCGCGCGCCGCGTTCTGCAGCACGGCCTTGGTGGCGTCGGCCTCCGACCAGTTCGGGTCGGCAGGGAACGCCTTGGCCTTGGCGAAGGCCTGGGCGAACGGGCCCTGCGCCGGGTCCGCGTTCAAGGCCGCCAGGGTGTCGGGGTAGACCGGCAGCAGGCCGCCTTCCTTGGCGTAGCGGTCGGCCCAGGTCTTGCTGGTGGCGAGCTTGATGTACTCCTTGCCGAGGTCGGCCTCCTTGGTGCCGCCCCACAGCGCGATGTCGTTGCCGCCGAAGAAGGAGGGGGCCACGCCGCCGCTCTTGGCGGGCAGCGGGAAGAAGCCGAGCTTGTCGCCCTTCAGCTTGCCCTTGGAGTCCTCCTCGATGCCGGGCAGGTCCCAGCCGGCGGTGAGGTACATCGCCACCTTGTTGTTGGCGAAGCGGGTCCGGATGTCGGTCGTGTTCTGCGTCAGGTTCGCCTTGCTGGACAGACCGCCCGTGACCAGACCGGTGTAGGTCTCGAAGCCCTTCTGGAAGCCGGGCTCGGTCAGCTTGCCGACCCACTTCTCGCCTTCCTTGACGGCGAACTCGCCGCCCTCGGACCAGGCGAACGCGGCCAGCAGGTGGTTGGCGTCGGAGCCGCCGTTGAAGGCGAAGCCGTCGACGCCGGCGCCCTTCTCCTTCTGGACCTTCTTGGCCGCGGCGACGAGCTCGTCCCAGGTCTTCGGGACCTCGATCTTGAGGTCTTCGAACCAGTCCTTGCGGTAGAGCACCGCGCGGGCGCCGGCGCCCCACGGGATGCCGTAGACCTCGCCGTCGACCGTCTCGTAGCCGTAGAGGTTCTCGGGGATCTGCGCCCGGTCGCCCTCGTGCGCGATGTCAGTGATCGGGGTGAGCGCGTCCTGGCTCTGCCACATGGGGACCTGGTCGTTGCCGATCTCGGTCACGTCAGGGCCGACGCCGGTGGCGGCGGCGGCGAACTTGTCGGCCACCTGCGGCCACGGAATCCACTCGAGCTTGACCTCGGCGCCGGTCTGCGTCTTGAACTCGGCGTTGAGCTCTTCCATGTACTTGGCCGCGGCCGGGTTGCTGTTGCCGAGGCGCCAGACGCTGAGCGTCTTGCCCGCGAACTTGGGGCCACTCGAGGCCGGGGCCGCCGCGCTGGACGACGCCTTCGGTTCCTCGGTACCGGAGCCACAGGCGGCCAGGCCCAGGGCCAGGGCGGCCGTGGTGACCGTAGTGGCTGTGATCTTCGCGATCCTCACAGGGTTCTCCCTTCCCGGGTGCTGGCCTACGGTCCGCACCAGGCTGATCGTCAAATGCCGAACGACGCTGTTAAACTAACAAGAAACTTTCTTAAAAGAAACGCTCGTTAGCCATTCGTGACGAGAGGGGTGCGGTAATGAGTCGAAGCCCGGGGATCCCCCGGTTGCTGCGCAGGTTGAACGACCGCTCGGCACTTGAACTCCTCCTCGCGGACGGTCCGCTGACCCGGGCCGAACTGGGGGAGCGAACGGGGCTCTCCAAGGTAACCGCAGGTCAGCTCCTGGCTCGCCTGGAGGAACGGGGCCTCGTGGAGGTCGCGGGCGAGCGCGCGGGCGGCCGCGGGCCCCACGCCGCCCTGTACGCCGTGGTTCCGTCGAGCGCGTACGTCGCCGGGCTGGAGGTGCTGCCCGACAGCCTCACGGTGGGTGTGGCGGACATCACAGGTAAAATCGTGGTGGAAGTGACGGTCAACCCGTCCGACGCGCGCGACCCGGTCAAGGCGGTCCACTCGGCCGTGCAGCGCGCCTGCGCCACGGCCAACGTCAGCCTCTCCCAGCTCCGCGCCTTCGTCATCGGCACCAGAGGCGTCGTCGACCCGCGCAGCGGCGACGTGCGCTGGTCCTACGACCTGCCCGACTGGCACGTCGGCGTGCTGGCCAGCCTCCGCCGCACCCTGGGCGCCTCGGTCACCATAGAGAACGACGTCAACCTCGTCGCCCTCGCCGAGAGCCGCTACGGCGCCGCCGTCGGCTACGACGACTTCGTGGTCATCTGGGCCGGCGTCGGCCAGGGACTCGGCGTCATGCTCGGCGGCAAGCTGCACCGCGGCATCACCGGCGGCGCGGGCGAGATCGGCTGGCTGCCGGTGCCTGGCGAGCCGCTGCCCGCCGACGTCTCGCAGCCGCAGTCGGGCTCGTTCCAGCGCCTGGTGGGCCACGACGCGCTGCGCGGCCTGGCCGGCGAGCACGGCGTGATCGGCCACACCGTGCCCGACCTGGTACGCAACGGCGACGCCGACTACCTCGACGAGGTCGCGGGCCGCCTGGCCGTCGGCGCCGCGGCCGTGGCCGTCGTGCTCGACCCCGGGCTGATCGTGCTCAGCGGCGACATCGGCAGGGCCGGCGGCGAACGGCTGGCCGCGCGGGTCCAGGAGGCCGTGGCCCGCGTGTGCCCCAGCCAGCCCACTGTCGTCGGCACCAAGGTGACCGGGAACGCCGTGCTGCGCGGGGCCCTGGTCGCGGCGCTGGAACAGGCCCGGGAGCAGGTTTTCTCCGACACTGTGTGAGAATTTCTGCCCATGTGGCAGCTCGACACCGACGTAGTCCTCATCTCCGACCCGCGCGTGGCCGCGATCCCGGTGCGGGAGTGCGGTGAGCCGCTGGCGGACGTACGCGGGCGGCTCCGGGCCGACACCCGGCTGGCCGACGCCGACGGCGCGTACGCGCACCTGCGGGCGGGGCTGCTCGACCGGCTGGAGCGGGCCGAGCGCGGCCTGCCCGACGGCTTCCACCTGCTGATCGTCGAGGGCTACCGGCCGATCGAGACCCAGCGCCGGATCTTCGAGACGTACCGGGAGGGGCTGCTGACGACGTTTCCCGGCATGACGGCCGAGGAGTCGTACGTGGCGGCGAGCCGTTACGTCTCGCCCGTCGAGGTCGCCCCCCACACCGCCGGGGCCGCCGTCGACCTGACCCTGTGCGCGCCCGACGGCACCGAGTACGACATGGGCACCGAGGTCAACGACAACCCCGAGGAGAGCGCCGGCGCCTGCTACACGGCCTGGGCGGGCATCTCGGCCGACGCCCGCGCCCACCGCAAGATCCTGGCCGCCGCGCTGGAGCCGGTGGGCCTGGTCAACTACCCGACCGAGTGGTGGCACTGGTCCTACGGCGACCGCTACTGGGCCATGTCCACCGGCTCCCCCGCCGCCCTGTACGGCCCCGCCACGCTCTGATCGGGCCCGGACGCGAGATCCGCGTCCTTGCCACGTTCCTTGCGGGGAGTCAGATGTAGGGGTTTGCCCTAGTACGCGCCACGGGCACAACTCCAAGCGGAGGCTTCTGGACTCCCCTGCGAGGTGCGCATGGTTCCGTTGATCGGGATCGAAGAGGAATACCTCGTCGTCGATCCCCGCACCCGCCACGTGGCTCCCCGAGCGGCCGACGTCCTGGCCGCCGCGACGGACATGCTCGACGTGGCCCATGAGATCACCCGATTCCAGGTGGAGGCCCGTACGCCGCCCTCCGCCGACCTGAGCGAGCTGGGCTCCCAGTTACGGGCCGCGCGGAAGGAGGTGGCCGGGGCGGCCCGGTCGTGCGGCCTCGCGGTCGTGGCCAGCGGCATCCCCGTGCTCGGCAACGTCATGCCGCCGCCGCTCACCGACGACCACCGCTACCGGCAGGGCAAGGAGCTCTACCGCGCGTTGCAGGACGAGATCAGCATCTGCGCCCTGCACGTGCACGTGGACGTGCCCGACGAGGAGATCGCCGTCTACGTCGGCAACCATCTGCGTCCCTGGCTGCCGACGCTGATCGCGCTGGCCGCCAACTCGCCGTTCTTCGTGGGCCGCGACACCGGTTACGCGTCCTGGCGGGTGATCAGCTGGGGGCGGTGGCCGGTGTCGGGGGCGCCGCCGTACTTCCCGACGTTCGGCGACTACGAGCTGGCCCTGCGCGCGCTGTCGGAGTCGGGCGCGCTGATGGACCCCAAGACGGTCTTCTGGGACGCGCGTCCCTCGCCCAAGCTGCCCACGGTCGAGATCAGGGTCGCCGACGTGCCGCTCGACGTGAGCGACAGCCTCACCATCATCGGCCTGATCCGCGCCCTGGTCGTGACCGCGCTGCGGGCCGTGGCGCGCGGCGACCGCGGGCTGCCGATCCCTTCGGAGGTGCTGCGGGCCGCCTACTGGCGGGCGGCCCGCGACGGCCTCATGGGCGACAGCCTCGACGTACGCCACGGCACGCTGGTGCCCGCGCCGGTGATGGCCCGCCGCCTGTTCGCCCACGTACGCCCCGCCCTGTACGAGGCCGGCGACCTGACCTTCACCGAGGAGGGCCTGGACCGGCTGCTGCGCACGGGGTCGGGCGCGGTGCGCCAGCGGCGGGTGCACGCCCGGGGCAACGACCTGGCCGACGTGGTGGACGACCTGATCGAGGC
>JABFVJ010000068.1 GCA_013362835.1 Nonomuraea sp.
TCCTTCCTGCTCGACCGGCTGAGCAAGCGCAAGGAGATCGTCGGTTTCCGCACGTCGGTGATCTTCCAGCAGGTGCACGACGCCGTGCCGGAGCGGCTGCCGTCCCTTGACGTACGTGAGGGGTGACGCCGGACGGGCGCCACCGGCGGCTGAATTTGTGTACTGTGTAAGCTTACAAGGTACACAAATTCGAGGAGACGTCCATGACCACGCTCGCGATCGTCCTTCCGCTCGTCTGGCTCGCCTGGCTCGCCCTCACCGACTGGGTGCCGATGTTCCCGCTCAACGACCTGACTAGCGCGAACGCCCGAGGGCGCGCCCTGGCCGCCGCGATCAACTACCCGTTCCCGCTGCTGATCTCGGGCGGCGTCGCGTTACACCGGACGTGGTCGCTCGCCGCCGCGACGCTCCTGTGCGTCCTGGTCGTGGCGGGGCACGTACGGAGCTGGTGGCTGCCCTACTTCGGCCTCGCCACGCAGGAGCAGCGCGAGCTCTACCGGCGCGAGTACGGCCGCACGCTGAAGGTCCTGCCCACCGAGGGCCACGCGGTGGTCGTCGACGTCCAGCACCTGGTGGTGGGCGTGCTGTCCCTGCTCATGCTGGCGGCCACGATCGTCGTTACGCTGACCGCATGACTCAGGCACGCAGGCGGGCGGGCCGGCCCGCGGTGCTCACCGTCGAGCGCATCGTGGCCGCCGCCGCCGAGATCCTCGACGCCGAGGGCCCTGACGCGCTGACCATGCGCCGCCTCGGCACCGAGCTCGGGGTCGCGGCCATGTCGCTCTACCGCCACCTGCCGGGCCGCGACGCCCTGCTGTCGGCGGTGGTCAACCACCTGTTCGCGCAGGCCATGACCGGCTACCAGGCGGAGTCCGACTGGCCGGAGGCGCTGACGGGGTTCGCCGTGGCCTACCGGCGCTTCCTGCTCGCCCACCCGCGTGCCGTGCCGCTGCTCGCCACCCACCCCGTGGACGTCCGGCTGGGGTCGGAGCTCATCGCGGGCCTCCTCGCCCGCTTCGAGGCGGCGGGCGTGCCGTCCGGCGACACGGTCAACGCCGTGCAGTCCGTGGCCGTCTACGTGCTCGGCCACGCCCTGGCCCAGGTGGGCTCGACCGCTGAGGCCCACGACGCGGCCTCGCTGGCCTTCTACGACCAGTGGTTCGAGGCGGGGCTGCGGGCCATGGTCTCGGGGTTCGAGGGATTAATTCGGTTGCACGACGTTCCGGGCGAATCGTAGCTTTATCGGCATGCGCCTTTACCTGTGACAGCAGCCCCATCAGTCCCTCTTGTCCGACCGACGCGGCAGCGCTGTGCTCGTCGACGCCCGGCCCCTTGAGGAGCCGCGTCCAGAGTTCGCGTAAAGGAGCTTCACATGCGAGTTCGTTCACCCAACAAGAAGACCGCGCCCAGGCCGCTGCCGAAGATGCCGCAGCGCCCGATCGCGCCGCCCCGGCGGATCATCCCGCCGAAGGGCCGCTAGACAACTACCCAGGATGGTAGTTAACGAGCGCCGCCTCCCCTCTTACGCCCGGGAGGCGGCGCTCACCCTTTTCGTCAGAGCCGTTCGATGATGGTGACGTTGGCCTGGCCGCCGCCCTCGCACATCGTCTGCAGGCCGTAGCGGCCGCCCGTGCGCTCCAGCTCGTGCAGGAGCTTGGTCATCAGGATCGCGCCCGTGCCGCCGAGCGGGTGGCCGAGCGCGATGGCGCCGCCGTTGGGGTTGACCTTGGCCGGGTCGGCGCCGAGCTCCTCGATCCAGGCCAGCGGAACCGGGGCGAACGCCTCGTTGATCTCGACGACGTCGATCTCGTCGATCGACAGCCCGGCCTTCTTCAGCGCCCGCCGCGTGGCGGGGATCGGCGCGGTCAGCATGTAGACCGGGTCGTCGCCCATGAGCGCGAGCTGGTGGACGCGGGCCCGCGGGGTGAGCCCGTGGTCGCGTACGGCCTGCTCGGAGGCGATCAGCACGGCGCCCGAGCCGTCGGAGATCTGCGAGGAGGTGGCCGCGGTGATCTGGCCGCCCTCCTTCAGCGTCTTGAGCCCGGCCATCTTCTCCAGCGTCGTGTCGGGACGCGGGCCCTCGTCGTCCTCGACGCCGTTGATCGGGGCGATCTGGTCCTTGAAGTAGCCGTTGGCGATGGCCTTGGCGGCCCGCTGGTGCGACTCGTAGGCGAACCGCTCCAGCGCGTCGCGCTGGAGCCCCCACTTCTCGCACATCAGCTCCGCGCCGCGGAACTGCGAGATCTCCTGCTTGCCGTAGCGCTCGACCCACTTCTCGCCGAACGGGAACGGCATGCCCTTCTCCAGCGCGGCCGTGATCGACGAGCCCATGGGCACGATGCTCATCGACTCGACGCCGGCGGCCACGACCAGGTCCTGGGTCCCCGACAGCACGCCCTGGGCGGCGAAGTGGATGGACTGCTGGGAGGAGCCGCACTGCCGGTCGATGGTGACACCGGCGGTGGTCTCGGGCAGACCGGCCGACAACCAGGCATTTCTCGCGATGTCCATGCTCTGGGGGCCGAACTGCATGACGCACCCCATGATGACGTCCTCGACCGCCACGGGGTCGACGCCGGTGCGGTCGATGAGCGCCTTCAGCGTGTGGGCGGCCAGGTCGGTGGGATGGACGGTGGACAGACCGCCCTTCTTCTTGCCGACCGGGGTGCGGACCGCTCCGACGATGTACGCCTCTGCCACAGTGCCTCCTGGAAACCGAGCATTATTCGGTTATTAGGGAGAGACTACAACAGAATGACGTTCTGTGGCTCGTCACTCGGGGGCCAGAAGGTCCTCCGCCGCGTCGACCCTGAACCGCCACCGGTCCACGACCAGGCCGTTCAGCGATTCTGCCAGCTCCAGCGCCAGGGCCGCGAGCTTGGCGGGCTCCTCGCCGCGCAACTCGACGGCGGTCAGCTCGGTGGCGAAGGGCAGCAGCTCCGCCACCGCGGGCGGCCGGCCCTTCTCCGGTACGAGCGCGGCCCGGATGTCGCCCGACGTGAAGGTGAACTCGTCCTCCCCCGGCTCCAGCAGGGGCGCGAGGTCGTCGGCGGAGGGGCGTACCGGGAGGATGACGGCGGGACCGCCCTCGTCGGCGTCGGCGGGATCGCTCACCTCGCCCCGGCAGACCGCGAGCCCCTTCAGCCGGAAGGCCAGCCCCTCGGCCAGGTAACGGTCGAAGAAGTCGATCGGCAGCGGCCCTTCGGCGGTCATCCGGACCGCCCACGCCTGCTCCAGCTCCCCGCCCGTCAGGTCGCCTTCGGCCTCGACCGGCGCGCACACCCGGACGTCGGCCGCCACGATGTCGTCGCCGTCCTTACGGGCGTCCGGATCTGCCAGCCGTACGATCCTCAGCAGCTCCGCGGGGTCCGGTTTGGCGGGCAGTGCCGCCGTCGGGCCAGTACGCAGTCTCCGCTTCGCCATCCAGCCCATGCCCGCCTCCGCGATCAGCTTCGATAGGAGCTCGTCATCGTCGCGTAGACGATGATGTTGTCGTTGTAGTGCCCGATGGTGCGATCGTAGGTTCCGCCGCAGGTGATGAGGTGGAGCTGGGCGTTCTCCCTGCTCCCGTAGACCCGCTCGGTCGGGAACGTCTTCTTGCTCGCCTGCTCCACGCCGCCGACCGTGAACACGGCCGTCGTCTTGTCCTGCCGCTTGACCTCGATGGTGTCGCCGTACTTGAGCTCGCCGAGCCGGCTGAACACCGCGCTGCGCGTCCGGGTGTCCTTGTGCCCGAGCAGCACCGCCGGGCCCGCCTCGCCCGGCGTGGACATGTTCCGGTACCAGCCGACCAGGTTGGGATTGTCCGACGGCGGCACCTCGATCGTGCCGTCCTTGGCCAGGCCGATCGACTTGATCGGCGCGTTGATGCCGAGCCGCTTGATCACGATCTTGACCGGCGTCGAGGGCAACATCGGCGGCGCGGCCGCGATCTCCGGCAGCGGCGGCGGCTGGTCGGGCGGCGCCTGGAACCACGCCTGCTGCGGCTGCCCCGACACCTGCGTCTGGACCGCCACGGGCAGGGCGTCCCTGTCGTCCATGCCGTACTCCCCGGGGGACTGCAGCACGATCAGCATCCCCGCCACGACCGTCACGACCCCGGCGATGGCCGCGCCGATCAGCACGGTCCTGAGCGCGGTGCTCCCCTTGTCCTGCGGCGGCGGCCCGCCGTACTGGTAGGCCACGCCCCTCAGCCCCTCGCGGTACGGCGACGCATGACCAGCCCGCCGGCGGCCGCGGCCGCGATCAGCACGGTCCCGGTCAGGATGAACATCCGCCCATCAGGCCCCGCGTCCCCACCCGCCCCGGTGTCCGCACCGGCCTTGGGGGTCTTGGACTTGTTCGACGGGGTGACGGTGACCGTCGCGGTGCTGGTCTTGGTCGGCTTGGGAGTGGTCGTGGTGGGCGTGGAGGTCGGCGTGGACGTCGGCGTCGAGCCCGTACCGGCGGCCGCGGTGAAGGTGAAGGTCTTCACGCCCGTCGTGGGCGCCAGGCACTTGATCGCGGCTCCGGTCGTCTGCGTGGCCGAGGTGCCGAAGACGATGTCACCAGGGGTGAGCGTCACGGTGCCGGTGGTGGTGGGCTTGACCTTGACCGGTGGGGCGGGCAGCGTCGTGATCTCCTGCCCGGCGACCACGCCGGTCAACGTCGCCTCCGCCACCGGAGGCGCGGTGGTTCCCGCTCCACTCGCCTTCACCGTGATGAAGTATTTGGCGCCGGTCGCAGGAAAGCCCGTGGGGGCCATCAGCGGATCGCCCGTGGTGTCGACGGTGGTGGTCCACGCGATGCTGGTCTCGGTGTTGGCCTTGGCGTCGGTGGGCATGACGGGCGCGAACTTGAACTTGACGCTCACGGCCGCCGGATAAGAGGGGTCGTTCTGCGTCGTGTCCACGAGATCACAACTGTAGGTGACGACTTCATTCCCGCCCCCGCCACCTGTCCCGATGGGGATGTCAAGGACATCGGTGGACGTCGTCGTGCAGGTCGTCACGCTGCCGGTGGGGGCGCTGGCCAGAGCCAGCTTCACCTCGCCCGGCTTGATGCTGACCTTGCTGGTCGTCGTGGCCGGGACAGAGACCTTGTACTTCACCTCACCGGCGGGCACCGAGGTCGAGGTGGTGGAGACAGCCGCCCCTTGCTTCGCCCCGGCGTCGGTGATGCTCCCGCCCGTCGGCGTCAGCGTGGCGGTGACCTGCACAGTCGTCGCCTGCGTGGGAGCAGCCGAAACCGTCAGCGCGGGGATGCTCACCGACAGGTCGAAGGTGCCCCCTGCCGTGACCGAGTCAGGACCGCTCAGCCCGATGCTGATCGACGTGTTGGTGAAGGGCCCGCCGGCGGCACATGTGTAGGCGAACTGCTTGGGCACCGCCGCCGAAGCCGCGGTCGGGGTCGACACGACGAAGATCGAGCCGGCGAAGACGGCGAGTGTGCCCATCAATCCCAAAGCGGATGTCTTCTGGGCGAGGCGGCGCCACGCCTGGGACGTAAGCACGGGTCCATCTCCGTTTCAGCACAGTGTCAACAGTCGTGCCAGACTTCCAGCCCTTGGTCACGGTTCGGTTGAGATCCTACGAACTGTCCCTGTCAACTTCCCGTAAACCGCAAAATTCGCCCCAAATTCCCCATCAGCCCCTCTTCTTGGACAACGTTGCGTACACAACGATGTTGTCCGTGTAGCTGTGCGACTCCTTGTTGAAGACGCCGCCGCACGTGATGAGCCGGAGCTGTGAGTCCTTCGTGTTCCCGTACACCCTGGATGTCGGGAACGACGACTTGCTGACCTGCTCGATCCCGCTGACCGTGAACCGGGTGACCTTGCCGTCCGACCGGTACACGTAGATCTGGTCGCCCTTCGCGAGCTCCCGGACCCGGTCGAAGACCGCCGGGCCCTTGCGGGTGCTCACGTGGCCGTTGATGATCGCGGGCCCGGCCTCGCCCGGCACCGGCGAGAAGCGGTACCAGCCGGTCTGGTTCGGCCTGGTCAGCGGCGGAGTGCCCAGCTTGCCCTTGATGTCCACGGTGACCGCGCCGATGGGGGCGTTCACCTTGATCTTGGGGATCCTGATCCGGCTGGGCTTGGCCTTGACCTTGGCGGCCTTCGTCTTGGGCTTGGGGATCGGGGCCACGGTCGGGGCGGCCGCCAGCGGCGGCGGCGCCTCCGGACGGGCCGGGGTCAGAGTCGCGCCCTTGCCGCCCGGCCCCACGGTCGCGGGCAGGACGAACGCGCCCGCGTTCTCGATCTGCACCGTGGTCGGCTGGTCGGCGGCGGCCAGCGTGCCGGAGCCGTCGTCCACCTTGGGGGCCACGGAGAGCAGGCCCACCATGATCGCACCGACGCCCGCCAGCGAACCGGCGATCAGCAGTCCGGGCATCGCCCGCTGCATCGGAGTCTTCTGCTCGGCCATCAGTTGGCTCCTCCCGCGTGCGCGGCCCGCCGCCGGCGCGCCGCCAGCCCACCGCCGGCGCTGCCCATGAGCAGCACCGCCCCACTGGCCATCAGCCCGTACGGCGTGTCCGGCGGATCCGGCGCCTCACCGGTGTCCACGCCACCGCTGGGCACCTTGGCCACCTGCGCCCTGACGTACTTGGTCGCGGTCGGGCCGGTCGCGGTGGGGGTGCTCGTACTCGTACTCGTGCCCGTGACCGCCGGCACCACGATCACGTGCCCCAGCCCGGTGGTGGAGGTCGGGCGGGAGTGGTTGTGGGTGGGGCTGGTGGAGGTCGTGGACGTGCTCGTGTTCGTGGAGGTCACCGTCGGCGAGCCTGTCGGAGTGGTCGGGGTCTCCGTCGGGGTGACCGTGTTCGTCGGTCCCGTCTTGTCCCGTACGGTCACCACCACCGACACCGGCCCGCCCTCCAGCTTGCAGATCGCGCTGTGGAAGCCGGTCGGGACGTTGGACGTGCTGGTGATCACCCGGAAGGCGTCCAGCCAGGCCGGCTTCGTGGAGGCGTTCACGAGCTTGACCGTGTGCTTGCCGTACTTCAGCGGCGGCGATTCCCAGAGGGTCTGGCCGCCGTTCATGTCGTCGTTGACCGGCACGTCGTCGTCGCTGCGCGACGGGTCGACCGTGGAGATCTTCTCGCCGTCGATGTAGAGGTCGACGGGGCCGGCGTCCTTGTCGGTCGGCCCGATGTACTCCACGCCGGTGCCGATGAAGGAGAACTCGGCCCAGTCGTTGATGTTGTTCGTCTCGTGCAGGTCGTTGTGCACGTGATGCTCGGACGCGGGCAGGTCGTCCTTCGACGCCCAGCCGCCGTGGTACACGATCTGCATGTCGCTCGGGTTGTCGGCGTCGTCGCCGTCGTTGACCACGACGCTGCCGTCCGGCGGGGTGAAGTCGAGCTCGATGTCCTGCGGCGTCACCTTGATCGTGCCGACCTTGTCGATCAGACCGGGGTCGGTGATGCTCTCGGGGAGCGAGAGGTAGGAGTCGGGGCGCAGCGCCGTCGCCTGCGTGGCGCTGCCCTTCGGCTGGAGGATGCCCTGCCAGCTGCTCTCAAGCTTGACGTTGCCGGTCGCGTGCACCTGGGCGCCCTGAGGGAAGTACCCGGGCGACTGCAGCTGGCTCGCTCCGGCGTACCTCAGCTTCCAGGTGAAGTTGAGCGGGTCGCCCACCACCAGGTCGGTGGCGAAGGTGAGGTTGGTGGTCAGGCGCACCGGCCCGTGCCGGACGATGCTGCTGGACCCGGTCGGCGTGCACAGGTAGTTCACTTCCAGGTCCGCCGGTGCGGCCGAGGCCGGGACGCCGGGCAGGGCCACCACGCCAATGGCCGCCACCGACGCGATCGACGCGGCGAGCAAAGACTTGCGCCACCGACTCACGGGACACTCCGATCATTACAAATAGACCGAGGGTAGATCTTAGAGTCGAAAACGCCCGTAACGCAGGCAGAATCCCTCAACTTCCACCACTTGTGATGAACCCGTGTCCACAGCCGCCCGCCCAGCCGGAAAACCGGGTATACCTCGCGGTAACAGAATCGTATTCTGTCGTGCACCACATCCGCTTGGAGGCGAACCGATGCAGCGAGACCTCTTCGACGAGGAACACCTGCTCTTCCAGGAGACCGTGCGCGAGTTCATGGCCCGCGAGGTCGTCCCGCACCACGGCCGATGGGAGAAGGACGGCATCGTTCCCCGTGAGGTCTGGAAGAAGGCCGGGGAGATCGGCATGTTCGGCTTCGGCGTGCCCGAGGAGTACGGCGGCGCCGGCATCACCGACTTCCGGTACAACGCGGTGATCGTCGAGGAGATCATCAAAAGCGCGGCCTCCGGCCTCGGCTTCTCGCTGCACAACGACGTCATGGCCCCGTACGTCGTCGAGCTCACCGACGACGAGCAGAAGCGGCGCTGGCTGCCCGGCTTCGCCGCCGGCGAGCTCATCACCGCCATCGCCATGACCGAGCCGGGCGCCGGCAGCGACCTCCAGGGCATCAGGACCACCGCCGTACGCGAGGGCGACCACTACGTCGTCAACGGCCAGAAGACCTTCATCACGAACGGCATCAACGCCGACCTCGTGGTCGTGGTGGCCAAGACCGACCCGGGGGCGGGCGCCAGAGGCACGACGCTGCTCGTGGTCGAGCGCGGCATGGAAGGCTTCAACCGCGGCAGGAACCTGGACAAGGTCGGCATGAAGGCCCAGGACACGGCCGAGCTGTTCTTCGAGAACGTCCGCGTACCGGTCGCCAACCGCCTCGGCCCGAACGAGGGCGAGGGCTTCTTCCACCTCATGAACAACCTGCCGCAGGAACGCCTGTCGATCGCCGTGGCGGCCGTGGCGGCGGCGGAGGCGGTGCTGGAGCAGACCATCGAGTACTGCAAGACCCGCCAGGCGTTCGGCCGCACGATCGGTTCGTTCCAGAACACCCGGTTCGTCCTGGCCGAGCTGGCCACCGAGACGGAGATCGCCCGTCACTACGTGGACAAGTGCATCCTGGCCCTGAACGCCAAGCAGCTCACCGTCGTGGACGCGGCCAAGGCCAAGTGGTGGACCACCGAGCTGCAGAACAAGGTCATCGACCGCTGCCTCCAGCTCCACGGCGGCTACGGCTACATGATGGAGTACCCGGTCGCCAAGGCGTGGCTGGACAGCCGCGTACAGACCATCTACGGCGGCACCACCGAGATCATGAAGGAGATCATCGGCCGGTCGTTCGGATTCTGAGACCAGGCGCGCGCGGAGCCGGGCCGCGCCGCATACTGTCAGCATGGACGGCGGCCTGATCCTGCTGGTTTTCCTGGCGTTACTGTTCGCCTGGGGGCTCAACCGCGTGCGCAGGGCGTTCCGGCTCGGCCCTGTCGGCTACGCCGGGATCATGATCGTGTTCATCGTCGCCATGCTGCTCATCTGGGGCCAGACGCTGCGCTGACTCACCCGGCACGGCCCCCACACACCGGTCAGGCGGGTCGCGCCGCCTCAAGGACCACCTGAGCGACCAACGCGGGGTCGTCGCTCATCGGCACGTGCCCGCAGCCCTTGAGCAGCTTGACCCGCTGCCCAGACCACCGGGCCGCGCGGACGGCCTGGCGGCGCGGCAGCAGCCGGTCGTGCTCGCCCCAGGCGATCGTGATCGGCGACTTCGGCGGAGCGGGCGGCATCAGCCCGCCGAACGACTCCAGCGTCTCGTCGAAACCCGCCGCCCCCGCCAGCGCCTGCGTGGCCGCGACCAGCCCGGCGGGCTCCAGCCGCGCCGGATGGGCGACCAGGACGCCGCTGGACAGCGTACGGAGAAGAGGGCTCTCGGCCGCCACGGCGGCCTGCTCCGGCGACATCGCCCGCGCCGAGGCGCGCAGCACCCGCAGCGTCGACTGGCAGTAGAGCAGCTCGGAACGCGACCAGAACCCGGCCGGCGACAGCGCGGTCGCCGTGCGGGCCACGCCGCGCGCGGCGAGTTCGAGGGCGATGTAGCCGCCGAGCGAGTTGCCCGCCACGTGCGGCTCCCTGATCCCGAGCAGCGCGCAGAACGACTCGACCGCGTCCGCCAGCGACTCCGCGGTGTACGGGATCCCGGCCGGCAACCGCGGCGACACGCCGAACCCGGGCAGGTCGACGGCGATCACCGTGTGGTGGGCGGCGAGCCGGTCCATCACCGGCAACCAGCCCTGCCAGTGATGCCCGATGCCGTGGATCAGGATCAGCGGCTCGCCGCTGCCCCGGCGTTCGAAGGCCAGCTCCATGCGGCCCAGCTAACCACTCACCTGCTCCGCGTGGGAATCTCGAACCAGACCGCTTTGCCTTCCCTGGTAGGACGTGATCCCCAGCGCTTGGCGAGCTGGTCGACGAGGTAGAGGCCGCGGCCGCCCTCGTCGTTCTCGCCGGCGCTGCGGATGCGGGGCAGGCGCAGGTCCTGGTCGAACACCTCGACCCAGACCGACTCGTCGCCCCGGCGCAGCCTCAGCGTGAACTCCTTGTCGCCGATCACTTCGTCCTCGAAGCCCGGAACGTCCCAGGAGTCCTCGAACGGCAGCGGCGGCCCCTCGACGACCAGCTCCCGGCGCGGGGAGTTGGCGGTGGAGGCGTGGAGCACCACGTTGGTGACGACCTCGGAGACGAGCAGGCAGGCGAGCTCGGCGCGCTCCTCCGGCACGTTCCAGCCGGAGAACGCCTCGGAGGCCATGCGGCGCGCCTCCCCCACCATGATCGGCTGGGCCGGGAAGGTGCGCTCCTCGACGTCGAGGTCGACGTCGCTGGAGCGGACGACCAGGATCGCCATGTCGTCGTCGATCTCGCCGGGAACCGCCACCGTGGCGGCGTCGGCGATGCGCTCGACGTCGCCGTCGGCCATCTTGGCGAGCTTCTCGCACAGCACGCCGAGCGTCTCCTCCTCGCTCGGCATCCTCCCGTCGCGGCCTGGACGGCGGTCGACCAGGCCGTCGGTGTAGAGCAGCAGCGCCGCGCCCGGCGGGAGCGTGCGCGTCTCCTCCTTGTAGACCAGGTCGGCGTGCAGGCCCTTGGCGCGGACGCCGAGCGGCTGCCCGACCTCCTCGATGTCCATCTCCAGGCACTGGCCGTCGACCAGCAGCAGCGGTGGCGCGTGGCCGGCGTTGGCGAAGGACAGCTGGCGGGACCAGGCGTCGTAGACGAGGTATTGGCAGGTGACGATGGGCGGGATGCTGACGTCTGCGCCGTTGTCGTCCTGCTCGGGGGTGGCGATGATCCTGGTCCACTCGTCGAGCCTGGCCAGGATGTCGGCGGGCGACTTGTCGTCCTGGGCGAAGGCGCGCAGCGCCGCCCTGAGCTGGCCCATGATGGCGGCGGCCTTGGCGCCCCTGCCCTCGACGTCGCCGATCACGATGCCGACCCGGCCGGCCGACAGCGGGATCACGTCGTACCAGTCGCCGCCGACCTGGGTCTGGATGCCCTGGCCGTGGGAGGCGAGCGGGGCCGCCGGGTAGTAGCGCACCGCGATGTCGAGGCCGTCGAGCTGGGGCAGCGCCCTCGGCAGCAGGTGCTTCTGGAACGACTCGGCCGTGTGGCGCTCCTCCTCGAACAGCAGCGCGTTGTCGATCGCGAGGGCCACCCGGGTGGCGATGGCGCCCACGAAGTCGCGGTCGAAGGCGTCGTAGTGGGGGCTGCGCCGGTCGGTCAGGTTGGACAGG
>JABFVJ010000089.1 GCA_013362835.1 Nonomuraea sp.
AGCTGAAGGACGCCAACCCGCTCGGGATCCCGCGCCGCGTCGACGGCCGGCCGGCCCACCACGGCTGACCCAGGACGTCCGGAGGGCGGCCGCGCGTGGTCGCCCTCCGGAATCCTGGAGCACGGGCGGCCCGGCGGGCCGCCTTTCGTGGGGGAGGGGTCAGGCGCCGGCGATTTCCAGGCCCTTCGCGGTGATGCGTTCCAGTACGGCCACGTGTTCCGGTGCGGGGTCCACCAGGGGCGGGCGTACGCCGCCCACGTCCAGCCCCCGCAGTCGCACGCCTGCCTTGACCAGGGACACCGCGTACCCGGGCACCAGGTCGCGCAGCTCCACCAAGGGCAGGTAGAAGCCGGTCAGGAGGCGTTGGACGAGCACCTCGTCCCCGCCCGTGACGGCCTTGTGGAAGGCCAGGGCGATCTCGGGGGCGAAGGCGAAGACGGCGCTGGAGTACAGGCTCACGCCGAGCCCCCGGTACGCGGGGACGGTGAGCTCGGCCGTGGGCAGTCCGTTGAAGAAGGTGAACTCCCCGGCGGGCGCGGCGGCCTGGACGGTCAGGATGATGCGCTGGAGCAGGTCGAGGTCGCCGAGGCCGTCCTTGAAACCGATGACGTTCGGCAGCCCGGCCAGCTCGGCCACGGCGGCGGGGGAGAAACGCGCGTTGCCCCGCTGGTAGATGATGACGGGCAGGGGGGAGGCGGCGGCCACCTCCCGTACGTACCTGACGAGGCCGTCGGGCGGGGCGCTGACCAGGTAGGGAGGCAGCAGCAGGAGCCCGTCGGCGCCGTTGGCGGCGGCCGCCCGCGCGAGGGCGACGGCGGTGGGGAGAGGTCCGCCCGCGCCGCCGAACACGGGCACGCGCCCGGCGGTGGCCGCGACCGACGTGGCCACGACCCGGGTGTAGTCGTCGAGGTCGAGGGCGTTGAACTCACCGGTGCCGCACGCGGCGAACACTCCTCCCGCCCCGGCCGCGACCCCGTCGGAGACGTGCTGGGCCAGCACCGTTCCGGCGACGGCGCCGTCGGCGCCGAAGGGGGTCACGGGAAAGAAGAGAACACCATCGAGCCGCATCGGCAATCCTTCCAACGAGGGGTTCTAGCGGATGCCCTCCCTGCGCAGAGTGGCAGCCAGCTTGCGGGTGTGCTTGATCATGGCTTCGGTGACGCGTTCGACCTCGGCGGGCGGCAGCTCGGCCGACATCGAGCAGCTGATCGCGTCGGTGGCCGGGATGCGGTAGTCGACCGCCACGGCCACGCAGGCCACGCCAGGAGTGCCCTGCTCGCGCTCCAGCGCCCAGCCGCGGGTGCGCACCTGGTCGAGCTCGCCGGTGAGTTTGGCGAGGTCGGTGATGGTGTGCTCGGTCAGCGCCAGCAGCGGGTCGGGCAGCAGGGCGACGACCTCGTCGTCGGTGAGCTGGGCGAGCAGCACCTGCCCGAGCGCGGTCACGTGGGCGGGCAGCCGCCGGCCCACTCTGGGGGTCACATGGCCGGCCTCGCGCGACTCGCGGGTGGCGAGGTAGAGGACATGGGCTTCGTCCCTGCGGGCGAAGTGCACGGTGTGCCCGATCTCGTCCCGCAGGTCCTCCAGGGTCTCCTGGGCGAAGCGCAGCGCGGGGTCCTTGTCCAGGTACGCGGTCCCGGTCAGCAGCGCGTGCGGCCCGATCCCGAAGGCCGACTTGGCCGCGTCGGTCTCGACCCAGTTGAGCTCGACCAGGGTGCGCATGAGGGCGTGCAGGCTGCTGCGCGGGAACCCGGTGCGTCGCTGGAGCTCCGACAGCGTCAGGTGGTCGTGGGACTCGGCGAGGGCTTCGAGGATGCGTACCGTCCGCTCGGCGGACTTCACCAGCTGTGGCTCCATACTCGTCCCATCTCGGCGGCTGCGGCTTCAGGGTGTCAGGATATTGGATCACGTCCAGATACATGGACACCTAACCCTTGACCGCGCCGCTTGTCAGACCCCGCATGAACTGCCGCTGGAAGGCCAGGAACGCGATGATCGACGGCAGCAGCGCCAGCAGCGAGGCCGCGAGCAGCACGCCGATCCCGACCTCCTCGTCCGAGCGCAGCGAGCGCAGCGCGATGGGCAGGGTCCAGGTGCTGGAGTCCGTCGAGACGATCAGGGGCAGCAGGTACTGGTCCCAGATCATCGTGAAGCCGAAGACGCCGATCACGCCGAGCGCCGGACGGCACAGCGGCACGATGATCGTGGCGAAGATGCGCAGCTCGCCCGCGCCGTCGATGCGGGCCGCCTCCTCCAGCTCGACCGGCACCTCCTTCATGAACTCCGTCATCACCAGGATGGAGAAGCCCCAGGCGCCGACGGGCAGGATCATCCCGGCGTACGTGCCGATCAGGTTGAGGTGGAAGACGGGCAGGTCGGCGAGGACCAGCGACAGCGGGATCGCGATGATCTCCTCGGGCAGCATCATCGTGGCCAGCATGAGCAGCATCACGACCGTCATGCCGCGGAACTTCTTGCGGGCCAGCGCGTACGCCGCGAAGACGCTCACCAGCAACTGCAGCAGCAGCCCGAACCCGACGACCACGAAGGAGTTGAACAGGTAGAGATAGACGTTCTTGTCCTTGGCCTGGACGAAGTTCTCCAGCGTGAGGTCGTCGGGCCACAGCGTGAAGGACGTCGGGTCGAGCGTCTTGGTGAAGGCGCTGACCAGGAGCCCGACCAGCGGTCCTGTGAAGACCAGCACCATCCCGGCGTAGAGCACGATCTTGCCCGCCGTGGCCAGCGGTCCCCTGCGTGCCTCCAGGCCCAGCGCGCTGTCGAACCTCATGTCGCCTGCCTCCTGCGCAGCATCTGCACGACCAGGGTCAGCGCCAGCGTGGCGAGGAACAGCACGATCCCGCCCGCCGAGGCGACGCCCAGTTCGTTCTTCTGGAACCCGAGCTTGTAGATCAGCGTCATCAGCACCTCGGACGACCCGTTGGGGCCGCCGTTGGTCAGGACGTAGACCTCGACGAACACCCGGAGCCCGCGGATGGCGGCCAGCGTGAACAGGATCCAGAACACCGGCCGCAACGCCGGCAGCGTGATGTGCCGCAGCCGCCGCCAGGTCGAGGCGCCGTCGACGGCGGCGGCCTCGTACAGGCTGCGGTCCACGCCGACCAGCCCGGCCAGGAAGATCATCATGTCGTACGGCGTCCCGCGCCAGACGCTCATCAGCATGATCGACCAGAGCGAGGAGTCCTCGCTGGCCAGCCACGGCTGCGGGTCGACGCCGGCCCAGCCGATGATGACGTTCAGCATGCCGGTGTCACCGGGGTGGAACATGATCCGCCACACCTCGGCCACCGCCGCCATGGTGGTGACGACCGGGAGGAAGGCCGCGGTCCTGACGAACCACAGGTAGCGGGCGGGACCCTCGATGAGCAGCGCGAACACGAGCCCGAGCAGCAACGAGCCGAGCGTGGTGCCGAGCGCCAGCACGAGGCTGTGCCAGATGGCCGAGGCGAACGCGTCGTCGGCGATGATCGTCTTGTAGTTGTCGAGGCCGACCCACTCGTCCGAGACGTACTGGACCTTGTTGAAGCTCTTCCACAGGCCGAGGACCATCGGGATGAACTTGAAGTAGAGGAACAGCAGCAGGGCGGGCGCCAGGAACAGCCAGGCGATCAGCGTCCCCCGCCGCCGCACCTGTTTGGTGCGGCGGCCCGGGGGAGCGGTGGTGGCCGCCGCCCGCGTGATGGTCGGGGTCATGACGCTTTCTGGCTCTGCAGTTCCTGGTTGAGCTTCGTGGTCAGCTCGTCCATCTTGGTCTTGACGTCGGCGCCGCAGTCGGCCCACACCGTGTTGATGGCGTCGGCGGAGTCCTGCCGGATCGGCGCCCAGTTGGGCACCGGCGGCGCGTAGACGGCGTAGTCGTAGGACTCCTGGAACACCTTCCAGCGCGGGTCCTGCCGCTCGGCGGCCATGTCGACGTTCTTGTTCACGGGCAGGCGGACGATGGCGCCGTTGGCGTCCTTGTTCATGCCGACCCGCTGGCCGTCGGGGGAGACGGCGTACTCGGCGAACTTCTTCTGGGCGTCGGTCATGTCGGAGCCGGCCATCAGGTAGACGTTCTCGCCCTCGCCGAGGGTGCCGGGGCCGCCGGCCGGGCCCTTCGGCACGGGCAGGACCTCGATCTTGTCGGTGCCGATGCTCTTGACGAACCTGGCCAGCACGTACGGGCCGACCAGGTAGATGCCGCCCTGGCCCTTCTCGAACACCTCGTGGGTGACGGTGGTGTCGTTGCTGACCGCGCCGGGGTTGACGGTCTTGGCCTTGCAGAACTGGTCCTGCAGGTACTGCACGGCTTCGACGGTCTTGGGGTCGTTCGTCGTGGCGGTGAACTTGCCGGGGCCGGTGGCCTTGATGAAGTCGCCGCCGTTGGCGTAGATGAGCGAGGAGGCGTACCAGGAGGCGTAGCCGCGCTTGGTCCCGGCGGGGATCACGAAGCCGGCGGTGTCCTTCTGCCCGTTGCCGTCGGGGTCCTTGTCCGTGAATGCCTGCGCCAGCTTGGCCAGGTCGTCCCAGGTTGCGGGCGGTTCCATGCCGACCTTCTCCCGCCAGTCCTTGCGGACGATGAGGGCGAAGGCCTGGGCGGAGAAGGGCGCGCCGTAGAACTTGCCGTCGGAGCCGGTGGCGGCCTTCCACGCCAGGTCGGAGAGCTGGTCGGAGCCGGCCAGCTTGGCCTTGTCGACTTCCTGCAGCCAGCCCTGTGAATGCATGTTCCCGAGTTGCGCGGTGTCGTTGATGACGATGTCGGGAAGTGCCTTCTGGGAGGCTTGCTGGTTCAGTTTCGTCTCGAAGTCGTCGAAGAGCGCGACGACTTTGGTCTTGATCCCGCTGGCCTTGGTGAATGCGTCGGCGAGTTTCACCGCCGTCTTCGCCGAGTCCGAATCGGGCGCCTGCCTGATCCAGATCTCCAGCGTGTTGTCCGTGCTCGATCCCCCGGAACCGCAGCCCGTCAGCGTTGCGGCCAGGGTCGCGGTGAGTGCGACCCCCAGCAAACGGCGTGACATCAGACCGCCTCCCGTTCACATACGTGGACACATGTCGCGTGTCTGAACTAGTTCCTAGGACGGTAACTATGTCGGTACATCACGGTCAATATTCAAGGATGTGAATTTAGATCAGAATTGTGTACAACGGTTGGCATGCGCATTCTGATGACCGGCGCCGCGGGGAAAGTCGGCACGCTGCTCCGCCCCAGGCTCGCCCGACCAGGCCGTACGCTGCGGCTTTCCGACCTCCACCCCGTCGAGACCGGCCCGGACGAGGAGTGGGTGACCGCCGACCTCGCCGACCCCGCCGCGATGGCCGAGGCCATGAAGGGCGTGGACGCCGTGCTCCACCTGGGCGGCCAGAGCAGGGAACGCCCCTGGGACGACATCGTGCACGCCAACGTCAACGGCATGCACGTCCTGATGGAGGCCGCCAGGAACGAGGGCGTCGAGCACCTGGTGCTCATGGGCAGCCACCACGCGGCCGGCTTCCACACCAGGCCGCAGGACGGCTCCGAACTGCCCGACTACGCCTTCCCGCGCCCCGACACCCTCTACGGCGTGAGCAAGGTCGTCATGGAGGCCCTGGCCAGCCTGTACCACGACAGGTTCGGCATGAACGCGACCGTGATCAGGCTCGGCACCTGCAACGAGGGCTCGGCCGACACCCGCGGCCTGGCCACCTGGATCTCGCCCGACGACCTCGCCCGCCTGGTCGAGGCGGCGCTCACCGCCCCCGGCTTCCACGTCGTGTGGGGCGTCTCCGACAACGCCCGTCGCTGGTGGTCGCTGCGCGAGGCCCGCGCCATCGGGTACGTGCCGCGCGACAACTCCGAGCCCCAGGCCGCCGCGCTGATCGCCGAACAGGGCGAGCCCGACCTCGCCGACCCGGTGCACGACCGCGCGGGCGGGGTGTTCACCTTGAAGGAACTCGGCGGCTCCTGGTAGGCAAACGGTTGCAGGAACCTTGACGGCCGGACCCCCAAAGGTCAAGGCTTGGCTCTGGCAACCGTTTGCAAAGGAGGACGGCGATGACGGCGACGATCAAAGACGTCGCACGCGCCTGCGGCGTGCACGTGTCCACCGTCTCACGCACCTTCTCGGCCCCGCATCTGGTCAATCCTGCCACCCGCAACCGGGTGCTGGCCGCGGCCGAGGACCTCGGCTACCGGCCCAACCGGGCGGCCAGGGCGCTGACGACCGGGCGTACGTTCAACCTCGGGCTCATCGTCGCCGACATCGCCAACCCGTTCTTCCCGCCCCTGATCAAGGCCGCCCAGTCGCAGGCCAGGGGGCGCGACTACCACGTGTTCGTGGCCGACACCGACGAGGATCCGCGCGTCGAGGAAGAGCTGATCAGGACGTTCGCCAAGCAGGTCGACGGCGTGCTGCTGTGCAGCCCCCGCCTGTCGAACAGGATGATCGAGCGCCTGGCGGAGGACGTGCCGTTCGTGCTGGTCAACCGGCGGATCAAGGGCATGCCCGCGGTGCTGATGGACGTCGGCAAGGGCGCCAGGCTCGCGCTGGAGCACCTGGCCGGGCTCGGCCACCGCAGGATCGCCCTCGTGTCGGGGCCGCCCGGATCGTGGACCAGCAACGAGATGCAGGCCGCCGCGGCCGAGATGCCGGGCCTCGACCTGGTCTTCTTCGGCCCCAACCAGCCCACGGAGTCGGGCGGCCTGTCGGTGGCGCCCGAGGTGGCGGCCTGCGGGGCGACCGGCGTGCTGGCCTACAACGACCTCCTCGCGCTCGGCCTCATCGAGGCGCTGACGGCGATGGAGGTGGGCGTACCCGACCAGATTAGTGTGATCGGGTTCGACGACATCCTGCCCGGCCGGCTCGGCCGGCCGAAGCTCACCACGGTGGCGATGCCCGCCGTGGCGGCCGGGCGGATGGCGGTCGATCTGCTGCTGCAATCAGAGGGCGAGGGCGCGGTGATCACTCTGGACACCGACCTCATCGTCCGCGAGTCCACGGGAAGGGCCCAATAAATGATCTTCGGAACGCTGCCGTCCGGCGAGACCGTCGAGCGCGTGGAGCTGTCATCGGGACGGCTGCGCGCCGACGTGCTCACCTACGGCGCCATCCTGCGCTCACTGGAGGTCTCCGGCGTCAACGTCGTGCTCGGCCTGGACACGCTGGACGACTACCTGACCCGCAGCCGCTACTTCGGCGCCGTGGTCGGCCGCTACGGCAACCGCATCGCGAACGGCCGCTTCACCCTCGACGGCCACGAGCACCACCTGCCGGTCAACAACGGCCCCGCCAGCCTCCACGGCGGCACCGAGGGCTTCGACCGCAAGGTGTGGACGATCACCGCCCGCACCCCGGAATCGGTCACCCTGGAGCTGACCAGCCCCGACGGCGACCAGGGCTACCCCGGCACGCTCACCGCCTCGGTCACCTACACGCTGGCGGGCGACGCGATCCGTCTCGACTACACGGCCGAGACCGACGCGCCGACCGTGCTCAACCTCACCAACCACTCCTACTTCAACCTCAAGGGCGGCGGCGACGTCCTCGACCACGTGATCACCATGGCGGCCGGCCACTACCTGCCGGTGGACGAGGCCAAGATCCCCACCGGCGAGCTCGCGCCGGTCAAGGGCACCCCGTTCGACTTCACCGAGCCCCACGCGGTGGGCGAGCGCGCCGACGGCGCCTACGACCACTGCTTCGTCCTCGACGGCGGCATCCAGGTCACGGCGGGCGGCCTGACCATGGAGGTGACCACCACCGAGCCCGGCGTGCAGTTCTACGCGGGCGGCATGCTCGACGGCGTCGCCACGCCCTTCGGGCCGTTCGCCGGACTGTGCCTGGAGACCCAGCACTTCCCCGACTCGCCGAACCAGCCTCGGTTCCCCTCCACCGTGCTGCGGCCGGGCGAGCGCTTCACCTCCACCACCACCTACCGGTTCACGGCCTGACCCCGCGCAGCGACGACGCGGCCCTGATCACCAGCAGGGCCACGTCGTCCTGCGACGGCTCCTTGGCGAACGTCTCGACCGCGTGCCGCACCCGCTCGGCCACCGCGTGGGCGCTCAGCCCCCGGCAGCCGGCCAGCAGCGCCGCCAGGCCGTCGTCGTCGTCGAGGAGCCGGTCGCCGTTGCGCCGCTCGGTCACCCCGTCGGTGACGCACAGCAGCACCTCCTCCGGCGCCAGCTCGAACGTCTCGACGTAGAACCGGGCGCCGGCCTCGATGCCGAGCAGCAGTTGCGGCGCGGCCATCGCGTCGACCAGGCCGTTGGCGCGCAGCAGCAGGGGCGGCGGATGGCCGGCCGAGGCGATCGTGCACAGGGCGCCGCCCTGGGGGAGCGGGGTCAGCTCGCCGCACAGCAGGCTGAGGAAGCGGCCCTCCTCGCCCTCCTCCAGCAGCGCCTGGTTGAGCCGGTCGAAGATGTCGGCCACCGTGTAGCGCTCCTTGGCGAGCAGGCGTACGGCGTGGCGGGCGAGGCCGGTCACGGCGGCCGCCTCGGGGCCGCTGCCGCACACGTCGCCGAGGGCGAAACACCAGTGGTCGGAGACGGTGAACAGGTCGTAGAAGTCGCCGCCGACGTCGGCGCCCTCCTCGGCCGGCTCGTAGACGACCGCGGACTCCAGGCCGGGCATCGGGGCCACCCGCATGGGCAGCAGGCTGCGCTGGAGCACTCGTGAGGTGGTGGCCTGGCGGGTGTACAGCATGGCCGTGTGCAGGTTGAGTGCGACCAGGCGGCACAGGTCGGCGAGCAGGTCGGCGAGCTCGAGCGGCAGGGTCGGCTCGGCGCGGCCGATCACCAGCGCGCCGTGCGAGCGCCCCTGCGTGAGCAGCGGGAACGACAGCACGGTCTCGGGGCCGACCGGCCAGGTCACCTCGCTCAGCGCGGTGCGCGGGATCGCGGGCAGCGACCTGCGCAGGGCCGCGTTGTTACGTTCCTCGCTGTGCCAGACGTGGGCGAGCCTGGTCATGCCCGCGAGGTCGGTCAGGTAGACGGCCGCCCAGGTGGCGATCTTCGGCACGACGAGCTGCGCGGTCAGCGCCGCGATCAGCTCCTCGTCGTGCACCCCGGCCAGCAGCTCGCCCGCCTCGGCGAGGAAGGAGAGCCTGCCCCGGTGCGCGCGCTCGCGCTCGGCCAGCCGCTCGCGCTGCAGGGGCACGGCCACCTGGTCGGCGATGTGCTGCAGACTGACCGTGAGCTCCTGGTCGAAGCGGCCCGGCTGCGCGGCGGTCACCACGATGTAGCCGGTCACCTCGCCGCCCACGACCAGCGGCGCGCACGCCAGCGACCTGGCCCGCAGCTGCTGGGCCAGCTCGACGTCACCGGCCAGCAGGTCGTCGATCACCGACGGCGTCTTGTCATCGGCGCCGAACACGCCCGCGGCCACCACCCCCACCAGCCCCGCCGTCGCGCCCGCGCCCGCCGCCACGCCGAACCGGTTGCCGCCGTCGGCGGCCAGCAGCACGTACGCCGCGTCGCCGCCGCTCGTCGTCTGGACGATCTGGGCGATGGTCTCCAGCAGCTCCGAGAACGGCATGTCCCGGTCGAGCAGGTCCTTGATGCGCCGGCCCGCCTCCCTGCGCAGCGGCGCGGACGGCGGCGTCAGCACGTAGCGGTGGTCGCCGGCCACGATCATCCAGATCGACCGCCGGTCCTCCACGTGCCCCCGGGTGCGTACGTGGGAGACGTAGACGGGGACCAGCCTGCCGTCGAAGTGGCGCATACGGGCCTCGCCCCGCCAGCGGCCCAGCGACAGCGTGCCGGCCAGGGACATCGCGTACGGGCCGTGGCCGCGCCAGGCCACCAGCTCGGCGAGCGGCCTGCCCACGGCCTGCTCCGGCGTCCAGCCGAGCAGCTTCTCGGCCTCGGAGTTCCACGACAGCACCGTGCCGTCGCCGTCGGCGAGCAGGACGCCGACGTGCAGCCCCTCGATGGGCGTGGCCACCGTGGCGGGCACCAGGCCCGGGGTGCCGACCATGACCTCCTGGTGGTCGGGCCCGTCGGTGAGGTCCATGCGGACCCAGACCCGCTTGGCGGTCCTGGTGTAGGTGACGCCCCAGGCGTCGGCCAGCATGCCGGCGAGCGCGAGGCCGCGCCCCGACGTCCGCATCGTGTCGGACGGGACGGCCTCCGCCGACAGGATCGTCCGGGTGGGGTGGTGGTCGTCGACCTCGATCTCCAGCCGGGCCGGGCTCGCCGCGACGTCGAGGCGGCAGGTCAGCTCGATGCCGGTGCCCGCGTGCACGACGGCGTTGGTGACGAGTTCGCTGGTCAGCAGTACCGCGTCTTCCGCCAGATGGTTCAGGCGCCACTCGCCCAGCACCTGCCGGACGAACCGGCGCGCGTGCGCCGGGGCATGGGGAGTGCCGTCGAAGGCCGTGCTCGACACTCTGGTCGTGTCCACTCTGCGTCCTAGAACATCACTCGATGTGGCAGTTCGGTCACTCTCAGAGTGGCAGACTGATGCCGTCGATACCTCCAGTTGTGAAGAAGGCCGCCATGGTCGCGCAGTTGGAAGCCCCGTATCCGCAGGGGGCGCCGTACCAGGCGGACCTCCGGCCGCTGCTGGTCGCACTCCAGGGATTGCGTGACGGCAACTTCCGTCACCGGCTCGACATCCCCGCCGATCCGTTCCTCGCCGAGCTGGCGGCCACGTACAACCAGGTGATCGATCGCCACGAGCACCTGGCCGGCGAGCTGACGCGGGTGCGCAGCGAGGTGGCGCGCAGGGGGCGGCTCGACGAGCGGCTGAGCCCGAGCCCCGGCACGGGGAGCTGGGCGGTCAACGTCGCGGCGGTCAACTCCGTGATCGACGCGCTGGTGATCCCGGTGGCCAAGGCCACCAGGGTGCTCAACGCGGTCGCGGAGGGCGACCTGTCGCAGCGCGTCGACCTGCACGAGGACAACCGGCCGCTGCGCGGCGGGCTGCGCCTGATGGCCAAGGCGGTCAACCGCATGGTCGACCAGCTCGCGCTGTTCTCCGGCGAGGTGACCAGGGTCGCGCGCGAGGTCGGCACCGAGGGCAGGCTCGGCGGCCGGGCGCGGGTGCAGGGCATGTCGGGGAGCTGGCGCGACGTCACCGAGGCGGTCAACGCGATGGCCGGGCGGCTGACCGCGCAGGTGCGCGACATCGCGGTCGTCACCACGGCCGTGGCCAGGGGCGACCTGACCCGGCAGGTGACGGTCGAGGCCACCGGCGAGCTGCTGGAGCTGAAGCTGACCGTCAACACGATGGTGGGCCAGCTGTCGGCGTTCGCCGACGAGGTGACGCGGGTGGCGCGCGAGGTCGGCACCGAGGGGCGGCTCGGCGGTCAGGCGCAGGTGCGCGGGGTGAGCGGGGTGTGGAAGGACCTCACCGACAACGTCAACTTCATGGCCTCCAACCTCACCGAGCAGGTACGCGACATCGCCCAGGTCGCCACCGCCGTCGCCCAGGGCGACCTCAGCCGTAAGATCAGCGTCGACGTGAAGGGCGAGATCCTGCAGCTCAAGGACACCGTCAACACGATGGTGGGCCAGCTGTCGGCGTTCGCCGACGAGGTGACGCGGGTGGCGCGCGAGGTCGGCACCGAGGGGCGGCTC
>JABFVJ010000054.1 GCA_013362835.1 Nonomuraea sp.
ACGGCCTGACCGGCAACTGGAGTCGCGAGGGCCACCAGCGCGGAGGCCGTCAGGAGGGCGAGGTCCCCGCCGCCCCACGAACGGGACATGACCTCGAACCAGTCCGAGCTGAGGACGGCGACCTCGCCGCACCTCCCGCTGTAGTCACCACTGAGCGGGATCGCCACGCCGAGCAGGGCGAGGGCGGCCGCCGCCCGCCGTCCCGCCGCCGCCGAACGCCGGGCGGCGAACGCGGCCAGGATGACGAGCGCGGGAATCCCGAACTCCGTCGAGAGGCCCACGACGGCCTCGACGTCGGCACGCAGCGGCAGAAGAGGGTCCGAGGGGGCTCGGAAGGGGCAGACGTACTGAGCGATCGCCCCAAAGTGCACACGCTCCCACTCGAACCGCTGCCGCCATAGGTCCCACGTCGGGAACGCGGCGGCGACCAGGGCGGCGACCCAGGCCAAGGGGTCCAATCGATCGATCTTGAACGTCATCCGGCTCCCGACCGCCGGAGAAGACCGCCCTCCAGCCGTCTCACCGTGGCGCCGTCAGTCCACGCGAGTAAGGATGGGCGCGGCAATGGGGGCTCCCGTCTGTCCGGGAGAACCCTACCGACGATCTTCTAGAACGCCACCCCGCAGCGCAGGATCACGTTCGCGTACGGCGTCGCCTCGCCCGTACGCACGGCCAGCCGGGCCCCCGCCGACAGCCGCTTCAGCTCCTCGTGCGGCACGTACGCCAGCCCCGGCAGGTACGCCGCCAGCAGATCGGCGCAGGCCGGGTTGCCCGTACGCACTTCCTCGGCCGCCGTCGCCCCCTCGACGACCAGCTCGGCGAGCAGCCCGTCGAGCACGTCGGCGAAGGCCGGGATGCCCGGCAGGAAGGCCAGGTCCACGACCTTCACGCCGGGCGGTACGGGCATGCCGCTGTCACAGACCAGCACCTGGTCGGTGTGGCCGAGCCGGGCCATGGCCCCCGCCAGCTCGGCGTTCAGAATCCCCGTGCGCTTCATCGCACGTCACCCCCGTCGCGCGATCACTGGAAGTCGGCGGCGTTCTCCTTGGTCGCCACCTTCACGGGCACGGCCACCGTCTTGTCGATGGTCTCGCCCTTGGCGGCCTTGACCGCGGCCTGCACCGCCTGCTGCCCGAGCAGCGCGGGCTGCTGGGCGACGGTGGCGGCGAGGGTGCCCGCCTGCACCGCCTTCAGCCCGTCGGGGGTGCCGTCGAAGCCGACGACCTTGACCTGCTGGCCGGCCTTCGCGCCGAGCGCCTTGATCGCGCCGAGCGCCATCTCGTCGTTCTCGGCGAAGACGCCGGTGAGGTCGGGGTGCGACTGGAGCATGTTGGTCATGACGTCGAGGCCCTTGGTACGGTCGAAGTCGGCCGGCTGCTTGGCCACGACCTTGATGTTCGGGTACGCCGCGATGCCCTCGGCGAACCCCTGCCCCCGGTCGCGCGAGGCCGACGTGCCCGCCGTGCCCTGCAGCACGACCACGTTGCCCTTCTCGCCCATCTGCTTGGCGAGCTCCTGCGCGGCCAGCTTGCCGCCGGCCACGTTGTCGGAGGCCACGGTCTGGGCCACCTCCGCGCCGTTGACGCCGCGGTCGGCCGCGATCACCGGGATCTTGACCCGGTCGGCCGCCTTGACCGCCGGGGCGGCCGCGTCGGAGTCGACCGGGTTGACGATGATCGCCTTCATGCTCTGGCTGGTGAAGTTCTGGACCTGGTTCACCTGCTGGGAGGCGTCGTTCTGGGCGTCGGTGACGGTCAGCGTGACGCCCTCCTTCTTGGCCTCGGCCTGCGCCCCGTCGCGGAGCTGGACGAAGTAGGGGTTGTTCAGCGTCGACACCGACATGCCGATCTTGATGTCCCCGCCCCCCGAGGACGTGCCCCCGGATCCGCCGTCGCCGGAGGAGCCGCAGGCGGCCAGGCCGAGCGTGAGCGCGGCGCCGGCCATGACAATCGCGGGAATCCGCATCTTTCTTACCTTTCCTAGTTCGTTCCCCTGCGCCGCAGGGTGTCGACGAGGACCGCGAGCGCGATCACCACGCCGATCACGACCTGCTGCCAGAACGCCGAGACGGACAGCAGATTGAGCCCGTTGCGCAGCACGGCGAGGATGAGCGCGCCGACGAACGTGCCGAGCGCGCGGCCCTTGCCGCCGGACAGGCTCGCGCCGCCGATGACGACGGCCGCGATGGCGTCCAGCTCGTAGCCGGCGGCGGCCTGCGGCTGCGCCGAGGCCAGGCGGCTGGCCAGGACGATCCCGGCCACCGCCGCGAAGACCCCGGACAGCGCGTACGTGATGAGCTTCTGCCGGTTGACCTTGATGCCCGAGAGCCGGGCGGCCTCCTCGTTGCCGCCGATGGCGTACATGGCCCGGCCCGGGTACGTGCGGTTGAGTATCACGGCCGCGATCACGCCCATGACCAGCATGACCAGCACCGGGATCGGCAGGTAGTCGCCGATCGTGTCGCCCAGGTGGGAGACGGCGTCGGGCATGGCGATCGGGCTGCCCTGCGAGATGACGAGGGCGAGGCCGCGGGCGATGCCGAGCATGGCCAGCGTGGCGATGAACGGCGGCAGCTTGCCGTACGCGATCAGGGCGGCGTTGACCAGCCCGCACACGACGCCGACGGCGAGCGAGACCACGACGGCGAGCGGCCACGGGAGCCCGGCGCTGGTCGCGGTCCAGGCGAGGACGATCGCCGACAGCGCCGCGACCGAGCCCACGGACAGGTCGATGCCACCGGTCACGATCACGAACGTCGCGCCGAAGGCGAGGATCGCGGTGACGGCGGCCTGGACGCCCACGTTGAGCAGGTTCGTCACGCTGAGGAAGTCGGACGACAGCAGCGACAGCGCCACGACCAGCACGACGAGCGCGGCGAGCGCGCCGTTCTCGGCGAACCACGCCGCGGCCGGCGAGCGGCGGCCGGTGAGCTTGTTGGACACAGTGCTACTTGGCACGGGGACCCTCCACATCCGTGACCGCGAGGGCCATGACGTCGTCTTGCGTGGCCCCGGCCGCGGGCAGCTCGCCGACGAGCCTGCCCCTGGCCATGACCAGAATGCGGTCGCTCATGCCGAGCACCTCCGGCAGATCGCTGGAGATCATGAGCACGGCGTGCCCGGAGGCGGTGAGCGCGTTGATGAGCTGATAGATCTCGACCTTGGCGCCGACGTCGATGCCGCGGGTCGGCTCGTCGAGGATGAGCACGCCCGCGTCGGCGACCAGCCACTTGCCGATGACGACCTTCTGCTGGTTGCCGCCGGAGAGCGTGCGGACCTCCTGGTCGAGGCCGGTCATCCGGATGCCGAGCTGCTCGGCCACCTTCGCGGCGGCCCGGCGCTGGCCGGCCCGGTCCACGAAGCCGGCGCGGGTGGCGTCGCGCATGGTGACCAGGCCGAGGTTCTCGGCCACGTCCGCGCCGAGGACCAGGCCCTGGCCCTTGCGGTCCTCGGGGACCAGGCCGAGCCCGGCCTCCATGGCGGCGTGCACGTCGCCGGGCGCGAGGCGCCTGCCGCGTACGGTGACCTCGCCCACGTCGTAGCGGTCGGCGCCGAAGACGGCCCGCGCGACCTCGGTGCGGCCCGCGCCGACCAGCCCGGCGACCCCGACCACCTCGCCCGCGCGCACCTCGAACGTCACGTCGTCGAAGACGCCCCTGCGGCCGAGCCCGGCCACCTTGAGCAGCGCCTCGCCGCGTTCTGTGGCCTGGCGCGGGAACTGCTGCTCGATCGGGCGGCCCACCATGAGCCTGACCAGCTCGTCCTGCGGGGTGTCGGCGGCGACCTCGGTGACCGACCTGCCGTCGCGGAGCACGGTCACCCGGTCGCCGATCTCGGCGATCTCCTCCAGGTGGTGGGTGATGAAGACGATCGACACGCCCTCGTCGCGGAGCTGGCGGACGATCGCGAACAGCTTGGCGACCTCGCCCGAGGTGAGGACGGCGGTGGGCTCGTCCATGATCAGCACGCGGGCGTCCAGCGCGAGGGCCTTGGCGATCTCCACCATCTGCATGCGGGCGATGCCGAGCCGGGCGATCGGCGTGGCCGGGTCGACGTCCACGCCCACGCGGTCGAGCAGCGCCTTGGCCTGCCGTTCCATCTGCTTCTTGTCCACGAACCCGAACCGGCGCGGCGGGCGGCCGAGCGCCAGGTTCTCCGCCACGGTGAGCTGGGGGACGAGGTTGAACTCCTGGTAGATGGTGGCGATGCCGAGCCGCTGCGCGTCGCCCGCCGAGCGGATGTCCACCGGCTGCCCGCCGACGGTGACGTGCCCGCCGTCCGGTCTGTACGCGCCCGACAGGATCTTGATCAGCGTGCTCTTGCCCGCGCCGTTCTCGCCGAGCAGGACGTGCACCTCACCCGTGCGCAGGCTGAGGTCGACGCCGTCGAGTGCCACCACGCCGGGGAAGACCTTGCGCAGGCCCTCGGCCTTGAGTATCTCCGCGCTCACTCCATGATCCCTTTCCGCTCGCATGATCGGCGAATCACCAAACGCGCAGGTAGAACGTGTGAATCGGCCGTCTGCCCGCGCTGGATCCGGCCGATCACGAGCTGGACGGCCAGGCGGCCGAGCTCGGCGGTCGGCTGCGCGATGGCGGTGATCGGCGGCGCGGTGTGCTTGAACCACGTCACGTCGTCGAAGGAGGCGACGGCCACGTCGCCGGGGATGCGCAGGCCCCTGGACTGGATCTCCTCCAGCCCGCCCAGCGTCATCAGGTTGTCGCCGAAGAAGATCGCCTCGGGGGGCTCGGGCAGGTCGAGCAGCTCGGCGGTGATGCGCCGGCCGCTGCCCTCGCGGAAGTCGCCGGGGCGCACGTACTCGGGGCGCACCTCCAGGCCCTCGGCGGCCATCGCGGCGGCGAAGGCGGCCGTGCGCTCGCGCCCTGTGGACAGCGTGGCCGGGCCGGAGGCCAGCGCGATCCTGCGGTGGCCCTGCTCGCGCAGGTGGCGGACGAGCGCGCCGATCGCCGCCGAGCCGTCGGAGCGCACGGACGGCACGTCGAGCCCCGCGATCGTACGGTCGAGGAACACGACCGGCCGGCCCGCCTCGGCGAGCTGCTGCACGAGCGGCGTGACCTCGGCCGTCGGGCAGATCAGCAGGCCGTCGACGCGCTGCTCAAGGAGCGTGCGCACGTAGTGGTCCTGCTGGTCGGCGCGCTCGTCGGCGTTGCCCATGACGACCGTGAAGCCCTCGCGCCGCGCCTCGTCCTCGACGCTGCGCGCCAGCTCGGTGAAGAACGGGTTGAGGATGTCGCCGATGATCAGCCCGATCGTCCTGGTCGCGGTGGTGCGCAGGGAGCGGGCGACGGCGTTGGGCACGTAGTTGAGCGCGCTCATCGCGTCGTAGACCCGGCGGCGGGTCTCCTCGTTGACCGAGGGGTTGTCGTTGAGCACGCGGGAGACCGTGGCGACCGAGACACCGGCCTGCGCGGCGACATCCTTGATCCGGGCCATCGTCCCTCCGTGTAATCGATTACACGGGAGCTTATGTAATCGATTACACGATTGGCAAGTGAGATGGCTCACACCTCCGGAGGCGAAGGTGTGAGCCGCGGGTTTCTCAGACTCGGCTGATCCGGACCGCGTCGGCGACGACGTAGCCCGTGCCGGAGGTCCACCGGCTGACGCCGACGACGTTGTACGTCCCGGCGTTCAGCGAGAACGTGCCGATGCTGCGCCAGCCCCCGCCGCCGGAGCGTTGGTCGACGTAGACGGTCTGGTTGCCGCCCGAAGCCGCCACGATGTACGGCGCCGAGCTGTTGTATCCGGGATCGGCCGGATACCAGACCTCGACCCGGTACGTGCCCGCGCTCGGGATCGCGGCCTGGTACCAGGCGGGGTCGCTGGCCGCGACCGGGTTGGCGAAGCGGTAGTCAGCGCCGTAACGCTGGCTGGAGTAGGCGGAGGTGCCCCAGTTCGCGCTGGCGGTGAAGGCGCCGGCGTTGTCCACCGTGGTCGTCCACGAGGGCGTGCCGCCGCCGGTCACGTAGTTCATGTACGTGGACCAGTTCCAGTACGGCCCCGGGTCGGTGTGGTCGGCGCCCGGCACCTCGTTGTGCCCGATGATGTGGCTGCGGTCCTTCGGGATGCCGTACTTGTCGCAGATGGCCTTGGTCAGGGCCGCCGACGCGCGGTACATGGCGTCGGTGAACCACGAGGACTCGCTGACGTAACCCTCGTGCTCGATGCCGATCGACCTGGTGTTGTACGTCCAGTTGCCGGCGTGCCAGGCGATGTCCTTCTCGCGCACCATCTGGGTGATGGCGCCGTTGGAGGACTTGACGACGTAGTGCGCCGACACCTGCGCGCTGGAGTTCTGGAACCAGGAGATCGTCCCGGCGTACGAGCCCTGCGTCACGTGGATGACCACGCGGTCGATGGCGTAGCTCGACGGCCGGCTGGAGGCGGTGTAGTTGCTGGAGCTGGCCGGGACCCAGGCGGCCGGGCCGTAGTCGGTGCTGAGCACGCCGACGTCGCCCTGCGCGCTCAGGTCGCGGGCCTTGGCGAGGTCGCCGCGGTCGGCGGTGACCTCCTGGGGCTTGACCGTCACGCCCTTGGCCCTGATGCCGAGGCCGAGTTGTTCGTAGACCGAGTCGGCATAGAGCCGGGCGGTCTCCGGCGAGGAGGCGTTGCCGTACTTGGCGACGGCCTGGTACCAGCGGCCGGCGTCCTTGCGGGCCGCCTCGTCCAGGCCGAGCTCGTCGGCGTAGGAGCGGAGGACGGCGGCGCCGCCGAGGATGTTGGACGCGGCGTCGGAGCGCAGCTTCTCGACCGGCAGCTTCGTGAGCTCGGCGGCCTTCTCCAGCGCGTGGGTGGCGGGGTTGCTGACGAGGTGCATCAGGCCGTAGCCGCCGCTGGCGCTCGGCTTGCCCTCGTGGTCGTCGAGGTGGGTCTCGGCGTAGGCGAGCGCGACCAGCAGGTCGCGGGGCACGTCGCTGGCCTGGGCGGCGCGGGCGAAGGCGGCCGGCAGCGGGGCGTCGGCCTGCGCGGGCTGGGCGGTGAGGGTCAGGGCGACGGTGAGGACGGAGGTGGCGAGGGCTGCTAATCGCGTGCGGGCGAGAATCATGCGGATGCTCCTCAGCGGGGGGTGACGGGTGCAACGTATGGCACTCCTGACACAATGTCGATAATTGACATTACTGACGTGTTAGGTGAAACTTTCCGCCCGCCGACCCCTGGGTGACGGGAAAGTTGGGCCCCTGAAAACTATTGCGCTTTGCGGCTTACGGACTGAAACTTCCCTTCGTGACCGCGCTCCTGCGTACCGTCCTGGCGGCGCTCACCGCCCTCGTCGTCAGCATCGTGGCCCCCGATCCCGCCTCCGCCTCCGCAGCCGCCTGTACGACCGACCCCGCGACGCCCAAACAGCAGCTCCGGGCCATGTGGATCTCCTCGGTCGCCAACATCGACTGGCCGAGCCGCACCGGGCTCAGCGTCTCCGCCCAGCAGGCCGAGTTCAGGGCCTGGCTCGACCTGGCCGTCGCCAAGCGCATGAACGCCGTGATCGTGCAGGTCAGGCCGACGGCTGACGCGTTCTGGCCCTCGACGTACGAGCCGTGGTCGCAGTGGCTGACCGGCACCCAGGGCGCGAACCCGGGCTACGACCCGCTCGCGTTCATGGTCGCCGAGGCCCACGCGCGCAACCTGGAGTTCCACGCCTGGTTCAACCCGTACCGGATCGCCAACCACGACGACCCGTCCAAGCTGGTCTCCACGCACCCCGCGCGGCAGCACCCCGACTGGCGGTTCGCGTACGGCGGCAAGCTCTACTACAACCCGGGCATCCCGGCGGTACGCGACTTCATCGAGGACGCGATCATGGACGCCGTCACCCGCTACGACGTGGACGGCGTGCACCTCGACGACTACTTCTACCCGTATCCGGTCAGCGGCCAGGCCATCCCCGACTCGGCCGCCTACGCCCAGTACGGCGGCGCGTTCCCGAACGTCGCCGACTGGCGGCGCGACAACGTCAACCTGCTCGTCCGCGAGCTCGGCCAGCGTGTCCACACCGCCAAGTCGTGGGTCTCCTTCGGGATCAGCCCGTTCGGCATCTGGCGCAACTCCTCGACCGACCCGCTCGGGTCGCGCACCTCCGGCCTGCAGTCCTACGACGCCATCTACGCCGACAGCCGCCAATGGGTGAAACAGGGCTGGATCGACTACCTGGCGCCGCAGATCTACTGGCACATCGGGTTCTCCACCGCCGCCTACGAGGTGCTGACCGCGTGGTGGTCGGACGTCGTACGCGGGACCGGCGTGCAACTCGTCGTGGGCCAGGCCGCCTACCGGGCGGGCGCGTCCGGCCAGGAGGCCGCCTGGCAGGACCCGGCCGAGCTGAGCGACCACCTGTACGACAACAGGAAACATCCCGAGATCGCCGGAGACGTGTACTTCAGTGCCAAGGACGTCAAGGCCGACCGGATCGGCGCGATCACCAAGCTGACACGGGACCACTACACCAAGCCCGCCCTGCTGCCGGCCCGCGGCTCCGGCGCCGCCCCCGCCGCGCCGGCGATCACCGCCGCCACCCGCGGCGCGAACGGCGTCCAGCTCACCTGGACGGGCTCCGGCACCGCGTACGCCGTCTACCGGGTCGACGGCACGCCGTCCACGGCCGACCCCTGCTTCTTCGCCGACGCCCGCAACCTGCTCACCACCACCAGGCAGACCTCCGTCACCGACCCCGGCACCGGGACGGCCACCTACTACGTGACCGCCCTCAGCAGGACACACCAGGAGAGCGCGCCGAGCGCGGGCCGGACGGCGGGCGGCACGACCGGCTTCAGCGTCGTGGTCGACAACGCCGACGCGGGCTTCACGGCCGGATCGGCCTGGGGCACCTCCGCCTACTCCGCGCAGCGGCACGGCGCCGACTACCGCTTCGCCGGTCCGGTCGCGGCCAGCGATCCCGCCTGGTTCCGCGCGTCGATCCCGAGCGCGGGGAGCTACCGGGTGGAGGTCTGGTATCCGGCCGACGCCGGGTACAACGCCTCGGCGCCGCACATCGTGGCGGCCTCCGGCGGCAACCAGGTCGTCAACGTGGACCAGCGCACCGGGGGCGGGGCCTGGCGGGTGCTGGGGACGTACACGCTGGCGGCCGGGACGTACGACGTGGTCGGGGTGAGCCGGTGGACGTCCGCGACCGGCTACGTGATCGCCGACGCCGTACGCATCACCAAGATCTAGTCTGGGCAGCGGGGACGCGCGATCGTACGATGAGCCAGTGGACGCTGTCCGTCCGCGGCCCGTCGACGCGGTCGCGGTCCTCGTCGCGGCCGGCGTCACCGTCGCGGCCTGTTACCAGGGGTCGGCTCTGGTCATCCTGCTGGCGGCGGCGGTGCCGGTGCTCTGGATGCGTCGCGCGCCGCTCACCGTCGCCTGGATCAGCGCGGGCACGTCCGTCGCGCTGCCGCTGTTCGCGCCCGCCGCCATGACGACCGAGAACACCGTCCTGATCTGGCCGCCCACCTGCGCGTTCGCCGTGTACGCCGCGTTCGCGTTCGCGGCGCCGCGCCACCGGGGCGCGGCCCAGTGGCTGCCGGTGATCGTCCTCGGCCTCGCCGTGCTGCCCCTCGCGGGGCGCCTGTCCGCCCTCACCGCCGAGAGCGTCCTGCTGCGCACCGAGGCCGTGATCGCCGTGTCGGCGCTGTCCGGCGGCTACGTGGCGGTCAAGTCCAGGCTGCGGCGCGAGCTGTCGGAACGGGCCGAGCGGGTGGAGCGCGAACGCCTGGCCGGCGAGATGCACGACGTCGTCACCCACCGGGTGGGCCGCATCGTCCTGGCCGCCGGCGACCTGGCGATGACCTCGGAGGACGAACGTACCAGGGCGATCGCGGAGGAGCTGCGCGAGAGCGGGCGCGAGGCGCTCGACGAGCTGCGGCACATGCTGGCGCTGCTGCGACGCGGCGCCGGTGAGGGCTTCGACCTGGGGCTGCCGCTGCCCGACCTGCGCCCTCTGATCGACGAGGCCGCCGCCCGGGGGGTTCCGGTGGGGCTGGTCGTGGACGGCGTTCCTTCGCCGGTGCCGGGGGCGGTGGGGCGGACGGCGTACCAGGTGGTCGCGGACGCGCTGGCGAACGCGCGCGCGGCCGACGCCCCCGAGGTGCGGGTCCGCCACCTGCAGGGCGAGGTGCGGGTCGTCGTGCGCGGCGCGCCGGGCGACCCGCCCGGCCTGCGCGAACGGGTGACGCTGGTCGGCGGCAGGCTGGAGACCGGCAAGGACGAGGACGGCACGTTCCACCTGGAGGCCGTCCTCCCGCTATGAACGGGCCTTGGTCCAGGCGGGGCTGTCGATGAAGTGGTTGTCGAAGCGGTCCTGGGACGCCAGCAGCTCCTCAAGCGTGGCCTCGCCGGTCTTGAGCCTGGCCAGCAGCCGGAAGTACTCGAAGCGCTCGACGCCCGGCGTGATCACGATCAGCAGGTCGGCCTCGGCGCCGGGGGCCGCGGCGAAGGCGTGGGCGACGTTGGGCGGCACCACGGCCACGTCCCCCTGCTCCAGCGTGATCACCTCTTCGTCGGCCAGCACCTGCACCCGGCCGTCCAGGACGTAGAACATCTCGGACCCGCTGGTGTGGGTGTGCGGGACGGCGCCGTCGGCGCCCTCGCCGAGGGTGATGCGGACGGTGCTCAGCGCGCCGCCGGTGGCGCTGGAGTCGAGGAGCATGCGGCCCGTGCTGGGCGGGCCGCCGATGACCTCGGCGTCGACCGAGCGGATGACGGCGGTGGTGCGGGGGTCGATGAGCGACATGGGTGTTATCCGTTCTTCGAGGCGGCGCCGCGGAGCGCGGTGTCGGCGAGACGTTCGGCGTAGGCGCGGTCCACGGGGGAGCCGGTGATCAGGACGCGGTAGTAGAGGGCCCCGGCGAGCTGGTCGAACAGGGCCTCGACGTCGACGTCGGGGCGCAGCTCGCCCCGGTCTCTCGCCCGTTCGAGCAGGGCGCGGGCCAGGGTGTTGCGGCGGGCGTACATGAGGCGTTCGAGCTCGCCGATGTCGGGATGGCGGGCGGCGGCCGCGACGAGCTCGGCCACCGTGCCCGCCGACGGGTCGTCGTCGCCGGGCGCGCGGCCGGCGGCCCGCATCCGGTTGAGCCCGGCGGCGATCTTCTCCAGGTAGTCGGGCAGGTCGCGGCGGATGTCGCCGGTGTCGGTGATCTCGTCGTCGTCCTGCAGCCGGTTGACGACGGCGAGCGCCAGGTGGTCCTTGGTCGGCCAGCGGCGGTAGAGCGTGGTCTTGGCGACCCCGGCCCGCTCGGCGACCTCGTCGGGCGACAACCCGCCGTAACCCCGCGCGAGCAGCACCTCGGCGGCGGCCTTGAGCACACCCTCCTCGACGCCCGCCCTGCGTGGCCGCCCCCGCCTGATCTCACTCATGTCCGCCCCTTTTCGATACGTGAGTAGCGTAAATCGCCCGCCGACCATTACGCAACCCCAGTATCGAAAATCGCAAGGCGCTTCACGGCCGGA
>JABFVJ010000230.1 GCA_013362835.1 Nonomuraea sp.
ATCTACTTCACGGCCGTGAAGACCACCGGCCTGCCCCAGTGGGTGACGCTGCCGGCCATCTTCCTGCTGACCGCGGTGATCATGGCTGGGATCGGCAAGATCACCGCCGACCTCTTCCGCCGGCTCCCCTCGCTCGACGCCTACCGCTACGACCTGCTCGGCAGCATCACCGGCTCGGTCTCCTTCGCCGTACTGTCCTGGCTGAGCGCCCCCTCGGTCGTGTGGGGCGTGTGCGCCGCCGCGGCCCTGCTGATCCTCGGCGGGCGCAGCAACACCGTGCGGTACGCCATCCCCCTCACGGCGATGGTCGCCGCGCTGCTCCTGGAGACGACGACGGCCGGCATCTCCTGGTCGCCCTACTACAAGATCGAGCTCGAGAAGTCACCGACCACCACCCGGACCTACTACATCTCCGCCAACGGCGTCCCGCACCAGAGCACCGCACCGCTGCCGGTGCTGATGCGGGAGAACTCGCCCTATCGGCAGGCGTACGAGCAGACACCCCGCAACCCGCACCGGCGCGTGCTGGTCATCGGGGCCGGCAACGGCAATGACGTCGCGGTCGCGCTGGCGCACGGAGCACAGCACGTGGACGCGGTCGAGATCGACCCACGCCTGCAGGAGATCGGTGCGCAACTGCACCCCGCCAGGCCGTACGACGACCCCAGGGTGCATGTCCACATCGACGACGGGCGGGCCTTCCTGGAGCGGACGAACGCCAAGTACGACCTGATCATTCTGGCGCTCCCGGACTCTCTGACGCTGGTGTCGGGCGCGAGCAATCTGCGGTTGGAGAGCTACCTGTTCACCCGTGAGGCGTTCGAGGCCGCCCGCGATCACCTGGCGCCTGACGGCGCGTTCGCCATGTACAACTACTATCGCAAGACCTGGCTGGTCGACCGCTTCGCCGGGGACCTCGACGACCTCTACGGCCACGCCCCCTGTATGACGACGTTCAAACGGAACGCGGCCGTGCTGGTGGCCGGGATGAACCCCGACGACCAGGCCTGCCAGCAGATCTGGCGGGCCGGCGGGCCGGTCCCGGCGGCCGCACGCGATGACCACCCGTTCCCGTATCTGCTGCACCGGGGCATCCCCACGCTGTACCTGGGCGCCCTGGGCGCGATCCTGCTGGTGACGTTGCTGTCGGTGCGCCTGACCGGGGTGCGTATCCGGAGCACCGTCCGCTACACCGACATGTTTCTGCTGGGCGCGGCCTTCATGCTGCTCGAGACGAAGAACGTGATCGGCTTCGCGCTGTTCTTCGGTACGACGTGGCTGGTCAACGCCCTCGTGTTCTTCGGTGTCCTGCTCTGCGTCCTCGCCGCGGTCGAGGTCCGGCGCAGGTTGCGCCGGGTCAGCCAACCGGTGCTGCAGCTGATGCTCTTCGGCTCCCTCGCGGCGGCCTGGCTGGTGCCGGCGCAGGCTGTGCTCTCGCTGCCCTTCGCCGGACGGCTCGCAGCCGCCATCGCGCTGGCCTTCGCGCCCATCTTCTGTGCCAACCTGATCTTCTCGGACCGCCTCGCGCTGGCCCCCGACCCGACAGCCGCGTTCGGGGCGAATCTGCTGGGCGCGCTGACCGGGGGCGCGCTCGAATATCTCGCCCTGATGACGGGCTATCAGGCGCTGCTGCTGGTGGTCGCCGCCCTGTACCTGGGGGCATGCGTCGCCATGCGCTTCGCCGGTCGCGGGCCGGGCGTGGGGGCCACGCGGATGGCGGAGGGGACCGCGGCCGTCGAAGCCCAGCCGAGTACGAGCCGCTGATACCGGTGCAGGGTGTGGCAGCGGGGAGAGCCTCGGGGGCAGCGTGCCGATGGTCGCTCCGGCGAAGACCGCCACCAGGGCTGCTCCACGGAAGGGCTGGGAGGCGTCCGACGCGCAGGCCGACCGCTGCCGCGTCGTCAGGAAGGTGCGGGCTGTGGCGGCGGAGCTCGGTGCGCCGGGGCGAGCGTGCGACGTAGCGCAGTGTCAGCAGCGTGCAGGCCGCTCCGACGGGCACGTTGACGAGGAAGACCCAGCGCCAGCCCACCGTGGATACCAGCAGTCCGCCCAGCAGCGGTCCGGCGGAGGCCGCGATGCCGGCCATCGAACCCCACGGCCCGAAGGCCCGTGAGCGTGCGTCCGGCTCCGGGTACCAGGAACAGAGTGCCCGGCGCGCGCGCACGCGGCCGAGGTCACGGTGAACACCGCCACGCCCGAGCAGAAGATCCGGCGGTTGCCCAGCCGGTCGCCCAGCGCGCCGCCGGTCAGCAGGAATCCGGCGAGGACCAGGGTGTACCCGTCGGTGACGGCGACGTTGAGGACCGTCACATCCAGGATCACCATGAAGTAGCCGGCGCACACCGCCAGCAGTGGCGCCCGGGGCCGGGGCCGTCGCTCGGGCTGCGGGGTCCCCTCGCGGAGGGCTTAGACCGCCCGCCGTCAGCGGCTCCGCGAACGCCACCGCCCCAGCACACGGCTAGCGCGCCACCGCCTCGGCTCCCGCCTGCGCGAACTTCTCGTCCAGCCCCCCGGACGGCGCACCCGCGACGCCGATCCCGGCGATCGGCGCGTTGGCCGCGGTGACGGGGACGGCGCCCGCCAGGAACAGCGTGCCGGGGATGTCCTTCAGGTTCGGGGCCTGCTCCAGGCGCTCGGCCAGCTGGGAGGTGGGGGCGTT
>JABFVJ010000311.1 GCA_013362835.1 Nonomuraea sp.
GCAAAGGCCCTATTAACAGCGGCGAAACATTGGTAACGTGGGAGCGCTCCCAGGATCTTCCCGCGAGGTGCTCCATGACCGAGCAGCCCACACTGGCACAGGTGGCGGCCGCTGCGGGGGTTTCCCCCGCGACCGCATCTCGAGTCCTCACGGGCTCGGTGCGGGTCAGTACCTCGACCCGCCGACAAGTCTACGACGCCGTCTCCCGCATGGGCTACGTCCGACAACGCGCGCCCAGGGGGAGCGCCGCCAAGACGCTGACAGACGGCGTCACGGCGGTGATCTGCGACCACCTTCCCCGTCTGTTCTCCGAACCCTACTACGCCAGGCTCCTGTCGGCGGCAGGGGGGGTGATCGCCGAGCACGGCACCCACCTCATGGTGACGACCGTGACGCCGACCTCCTCCACCCTCCCCGCGCTGTCCGGCGCCGTCCTCATCGTCGGGGCCAGAGAGCGACACCCCCTGGCGATCAAGCTGTCCACCTCGGGCATCCCCGTCCGCAACATCGGCCGGCCGCCCCACGACCTCAAGCTGCCCTACGCCGACGTCGACAACCTCGACGGCGGCCGGCAGGCGGCCGAGCACCTGCTGTTACAGGGCCGCAGGAACGTGGCCGCCATCGGCGGCCCGCCCTCCTTACCCGCCGCCCGCGACCGGCTCGAAGGACTCGTCCGCACCCTCCAGGCCGCGGGCGCACCCGACGTCCCGGTCGCGTACGGCGACTTCACCGCCGCCTCGGGCACCCACGCCATGCAGTGGTTGTTACGCCACGCGCCAGGGCTCGACGCCGTCTTCGTGGCCTCCGACCTGATGGCGGCGGGCGCGATCCAGGCCCTGCGCAGGGCGGGGCGCAAGGTGCCCGCGGACGTCGCCGTGATCGGCTTCGACGACGCCCCCGTCGCCCGGCACACCGTCCCGGCACTGACCACCATCCGCCAGCCCGTCGAGGAGCTCGCCACGGTCGCCACCCGCCTGCTCCTGACGGGGGCGACGGGGATCGACCCCGTACTCCCCACGGAACTGGTCATCCGTGAGTCAGCTTGAGCCGGGGGACGTACTGGCCCGACGGTATCTGCTGTTGGACCCGCTGGCCCGTGGCGGCATGTCGGTCATCTGGCGTGCCTTCGACCAGTCCCTGCACCGCATGGTCGCGGTCAAGGTGCTCACGGCCTCCCTGCACACCGATCACGGCGAGCGGGTCCGGGTACGCAGCGAGGCCCGCGCCGCGGCCAGGTTCATCCACCAGGACTCGATCGAGATCTACGACTACGGCGAGGCCGTCACCGCGAAGGGCGGCGTCGCCGCGTACGTGGTGATGCCGCTGCTCGACGGCACCCCGCTGGCCGAGCGCATCGCCGAGGGGCCGCTGCCGTGGACCCAGGCGGCCGGCATCGCCCTGCGCCTGGCCAGGGTGCTGATGGCCGGCCACGCCCGCGGCCTGGTCCACAGGGACGTCACCGCCGAGAACGTGCTGCTCACCCCCGACGGGCCCAAGCTGCTCGACTTCGGCATCGCGGCCTGGTCCGGCGACCCCGACGACGACCGCGGCACCCCGCCCTACGTCGCCCCCGAACGCCTCCTCGGCGCCCCCACCCATCCCGCCGTCGACGTGTACGCCCTGGGCGTGCTGCTGTTCGCCATGCTCACCGGGCGCACGCCGTACCCGGAGACCACGTGGGAGGAGATCGAGGCCGCGCACAGGAGCGATCCGCCGCCCCGGGTGACCGGCGTGCCGCACGGCGTCGCCTCGCTGTGCCAGAGCTGCCTCGCGCACCTGCCCGAGGAGCGGCCGACGGCCGAGGAGGCCGTCGAGGCGCTGACCTCGGCGCTCGGGACGGCGAGCATCGGCAGGCAGGTGCGGCGCGGGCTCACGGTCGCGGGCTCGGCGGTGCTGGCGCTGTCGGTGCTGCTGTGGTTCCAGCGGTCGGAGCGGGAGCCGATGCTGATGCCCACGGCCACCCCGTCCTACGCGCCCCCGACGGCGGCCCAGATGATCGAGAGCTCGCCGGCCACGACGGTCACGGTCGAGCAGGCGGTGGACGGCTTCCACGCCACGCTCGAAGGCGGCGGGCTCTGCGGCACGACGGACGCCGACGTGGTGCTCGACCTCAAGCAGGTGCTCGACTCCCTGGTACGCGCCTCGGAGGACACCGGGATGGCCAAGCTGCGGCACAAGGTCGCCGACCGGGCCAGGGAGGGCCGGCTCGCCCCCGCCTGCCGCGCCGAGCTGGAGGCCAAGCTGAAGGCCATCGACCGGGCCATGAAGCCTGATTGAGGGGTACGGCAGCACCCCGTACCCCTCGTTTCCGCGCCGGCCGTTCCCCTCGCGACGTCACGGCCGGGCGGGTCTCAGGCGCAGGTGTAGCCGGAGGGCACCTGCGTGTCGCCGTTCGGGCGACTGGCCTGGAAGCCGAAGGTGGTGCTGGCGTTCGGCGCCAGGGTGCCGTTGTAGGCGAGGTTGCGTACGGTGACCGTGCTGCCGCTGACCGACACGTTCGCGCCCCACGAGCCGGTGACCGCGTGTCCCTGCGGGAGCGTGAAGGTGACGGTCCAGCCGTTCAGCGTGGAGGTGCCGCGATTGGTGACGGTGACCGGCTGGATGACGTAGCCGTTGCTCCAGGCGTTCTGGGTGGTGGCCGTCGCGGCGCAGCCGCCTCCCCCGCCGCCGCCCAGGGTGGTCACCGTGACCGCCGAGGACTCGGATGACTGGTTGCCGGCGCCGTCGCGGGCCCTGACGCGGTAGCGGTAGGTCGTGGACGGGCTCAGCCCCGTGTCGGTGTAGGAGGTCGTCGTGCTCGTGCCGACCTGGGTGAAGGTGTCGCCGGTGGCCCGCAGGATGTCGTAGCCGGCCAGGCCGCTGCCGCCGCTGTCGCTGGAGGCGCCCCAGGTGAGCGTGGTGGCGCTCGACGTCGTGCCCGAGGCCGCCGGGGTGCCCGGCGTGGTGGGCGGCGTCGTGTCGGTGGTGCCGCCGCCCGAGCCGAACGAGAAGGAGTTGACCGCGAGCCCGGCGCCGCCGACCCACGGCTCGAAACCGGCCTGGACGCTGGTCAGGTACCACGAACGCTGGGCGTAGCCGCGGTTGATCGCGTCGGAGTAGAAGGTGTCGATGGCGAAGTCGAGCGAGGACGTGGCCGAGGTGCGTACGTAGGAGATGACGTTCCAGCCGATGTTGCCGTACCAGACCTGCCAGGTGCCGCCGGCCAGGTTCGCGGTGCCGACCTGGGAGCCGACCGGCTGGATCGAGCCGCGCTTGTTGAGCCAGATCATCACCTCGGCGCCGGTGTTCTGCCCGTCGGTGCGCGGGGTGGGGTCGAACCAGACGTCGTAGGCGGCGTCCCAGGTGCCGGAGTTCGGGTAGGACATGTTCACGCTGGACCTGAGCGAGCCGAACCCGGACGAGCTGGCCTGGACCGGCAGGCCGCTGCCGGTGGTGCAGGCGGCGTAGTGGCAGCCGGCGTAGATGGCCGGGTAGGAGGCCGGGGCGCCGTTCGTGGCCTTGTTGTGGTCGGACTGGGTGACGGTGAAGCCGCCGCTCTGGTTGACGTCGATGCACTGGGCGGTGTCGGCGCCCCAGACGTTCTGCATGACGATGTAGCGGCCGTTCTGGACGGTCGTCGAGCCCCACTTCTCGCACAGCACCGGGGCGGCCTGCGCCGGTGTCGCGAACAGGCCGGTGACGAGTAACGCCCCGACGGCCAGGATGATCATTTGCACGCGCCTCATGGCATGTTGCTCCCGCTTCTCTGATCGAGGGAGGTGCTGGGAGCGCTCCCACCCGTCAGACTCCCGGCGTCGGCCCTCGTACGGCAAGCAGCCCCGAGCCCTCCCGCCACGGCCGGTACGGGCCACCAGGGGAACCGTGACCAAGATCGGCTGAAAGTTTCACAGCGCGTTGTCGAACGGGCCGGGCCCGTGATTCAATGCGCTGGCCGGGCGGGCTGTTCGTGGGCAGGTTCCTGTGTTTCCCCTGCGCGAAGGAATCCCCATGAGACACTTTCGGACGGCGGTTCTCACCGCCGCCCTGGTTCTGCTGTCGACCGTCCTCATAGCGCCGCCGCAGGCGCAGGCCCACGGCGTTTCGATGTTCCCCGGAGCCAGGACCTTCCTGTGCTGGCAGGACGGCCTGCGCGACAACGGCCAGATCCTCCCCTACAACCCGGCCTGCGCGTCCGCCGTCTCCCAAGGCGGCACGACCCCGCTGTACAACTGGTTCGCCGTGCTGCGTTCCGACGGCGGCGGGCGTACCAACGGATTCATCCCCGACGGCCAGCTCTGCAGCGGCGGCAGCGGGGGCCCCTACGACTTCACCGCCTACAACGCCGTACGCTCCGACTGGCCGGTGACGCACCTGACCTCGGGCGCGAGCATCCAGATGCGCCACAGCAACTGGGCCCAGCACCCCGGCACGTTCGTCTACTACGTCACCAAGAACGGCTGGAACCCGGACGCGCCGCTCAAGTGGTCGGACCTGGAGTCGTTCGGCAGCGTCACCAACCCGCCCGCGAGCGGCGGCCCCGGCGAGCTCAACTACTACTACTGGAACGCCCAGCTCCCGTCCGGCAAGACCGGGCGTCACATCATCTACACGCACTGGATCCGCTCCGACAGCAACGAGAACTTCTACAGCTGCTCCGACGTCGTCTTCGACGGCGGCAACGGCCAGGTCACCGGCGTCGGCCCCGGCGGCCAGCCGTCGAGCACCCCGACCGTCACCTCGACGGCGACCCCGCCCCCGCCCGGCGCCTGCACCGCGACCTGGAAGGCCACCGACACCGGCTGGGCCGGCCACTTCCAGGGCGAGGTGACCGTGAAGAACACCAGCACCAGCTCGCTGAACGGCTGGACGGTCAAGTGGACCTACGGCGGCGGCCAGGGCTTCGACGGCTCCCCGTGGAACGGCGTGCTGTCCTCCCCGGCGCCGAACGTGTCCGTCAAGAACGCCAGCTACAACGGCCAGCTCGCGCCGAACGCGACCACCTCGTTCGGCTTCAACGCCACCGGCTCGGTCCCGAGCCCCGCACCGACGCTGACCTGCACCAGCCCGTGATCCTTCGAACACGTCGCGGGCAGATCGCGGCAGGCGTCACCCTGGCCGGGCTGGTCCTGGCCGGGGTGACGCTGTACGCCGCCCACCAGGAGTCGGCGCAGCTGGACCAGGAGCTCGCCGCCCAGGTGACCCTGATACTCGAACGCGCCTCGCCTGCCGAGCACGAGGGCCACGGGCACACCTTCGAGTCGCGCGTGGTCTGCGCGGTGGAGCCGTTCGGCATGGACCCGCCGGACGCCGCCAGCCTGGTCGAGGTCCACTGGGTCTACGCCCGCCACCTGTGCGCGATCACCGGCGAGAGCAGGGACTGGGCGACGTCCGTACGGGCCTCTGGGCCCATCGCCGTACGGCTGGACGTGGTTCCCCCTGTGGTCGAGGTCCCCAAGACGGGATCCGGCTACCCCGACCGGGTCAGGAAGCTGATCCCGGCGCGCTACCACGACGAGGCGTTCGAGGAGTTCTCGGACGAGTCCGCCATCGACGCGGCCCGCGAGCGGTTCTCCCGCACCTTCGAGCAGCGGTAGGCAAACGGACGCGGCCGGCTGGGGGAAGCCGGCCGCGTCCGTCCCATCCGGGCGGGATGGTCGTCAGGCAGGGATCAATCCGGTTGGCCTCACCTCCTCGTTCTCTAGCCGGCGCAGGTGTAGCCGGAGGGAACGGACGTGTCGCCGTTCGGGCGGCTCGCCTGCAGGCCGAAGCTGGTGCTGGCGCCGGCCCCGAGCGTGCCGTTGTAGCTCAGGTTCTTGGCGGTCACGGTCTGGCCGCTGACCGTCACGGCGGCGTTCCAGGAGCCGGTGAGCGTGTGGCCCGCGGGCAGCGTGAACGTGACCGTCCAGCCGCTCTTGGCCGACGTGCCGGTGTTGGTCACCGTGACGGGCTGCAGGACGTACCCGCCGTTCCACTGGCTCTGGGCGGTGCCGGTGGCCGTGCAGCCGCCGCCTCCGCCGCCGGACAGGGTGGTGAAGGAGGCCGTGGGCGAGGCGCTCGACTGGTTGCCCGCCGCGTCCCTGGCCTTCACGTACACCTGGTACGGGGTCGAGGCCGACAGGCCGGTCAGGGTGATCGAGTTGGTGGCCGTCGCGCCGAGCGGCGTGCCGGTCGAGGTGTAGACGTCGTAGCCGGTCACGCCCACGTTGTCGGTCGAGGCCGTCCAGGTCAGGGTGGCCCCCGACGAGGTGACGTTCGAGGCCGACGGGGTGCCGGGGGTGCTCGGCGGGGTCGGGTCGGTGGTGGTGCCGCCGTAGATCGCGGCCTGCTTGGCCGTCGCCGCGATGCCGTTGGCGCCGTTGAACAGGCGCTGGCCCCACGAGGTGAGCTGGGTGACGTCGAAGTTCGTGACCTGGTCCAGGTACTCCACGCCGCCGCCGTTGCCGCTCCACGACCAGCCCAGGTAGCCGAGGCCGCGGCTCACGGCCTGGGCCATGATCGTGTCCTCGTCCGGGTTGCCGTCGGAGTGGTTGAACCCGAACTCGCCCACGACCAGCGGCAGCCCGGCGGTCTTGAACGCGTCCATGTACGAGGTGATCTCGGCGGCGGTGTCGTAGACGCCGTACATGTGCACCGAGAAGATCGTGTTCTTGTCGGGGTCGGCGTTGAAGACGGACGTCGCGTTGTCCCGCATGACGTTCTGCCAGTCCTGGCCCCACGCGGGGGCGTCCACCATCAGGGCGTGGTCGAAGCCGTTGGTGCGCAGCTTCTGGATCGCGGCCTTGGTGGCGTCGGCCCAGCCCGGCGTGGTGGCGTTGTTGCCGATCGGCTCGTTGCCGATGTTGATGACGACGTAGTCCTCCTGGCCGACCAGGGCGCTCTTGACGCTGATCCAGTAGTTGGCGGCCTGGTCGAGGGTGTACGCGCCGCTCTGCTCGCCGTACCCGGTGGTGTCGTGGTCCTCCAGCACGCAGATGAGCTTGTTCTGCTTGCACAACGAGACGACGTTGGCCACGTCGGAGACGGAGTTCGCGCTCCACCGGCCGCCGCTGAGCACGACGCGCACGGTGTTGGCCTTGAGCGACTTGATGTCGGCGAACGCCTTGGTCTGGGTCGCGTACCAGGTGTGGGCGTGGCTGGTGCCGCGCATCACGAACTCCTGGCCGCTGCCTTCCAGGATCTTCGTGCCGCTGACATGGATGCCGGTGGCCGCGTTCGCGGCGGTGGCCGGCACGGCCACGAGTGCGGTGGCCGCGAGAGCCAGCGCGGTGAACAGTGATCGCATGTGCTGCCTTTCACTGAGCTGTGGAGCCGCCCCCGTCCCTGCTGGGACGGGGGCGGAGTCGTGGGCTCAGGCGGGGGTGCAGGTGATCTCGGGGGTTGCGGGGGTGCCGTTGGCGATGAAGCCGAACGTGGCCGTGGCGCCGGCGGCGAGCCCGCCGTTCCACGCCTCGTTCTTCACCGACACGGACGAACCGCTCTGGGTGAGCTTGCCGCCCCAGAGCTGGGTGATCTGGTTCGAGGACGACCAGGCGGCCGTCCAGCCGGTGATGGCCGCGGCGCCGGCGTTCTTGACCGTCACCTCGGCCTGGTACGCGCCACCCCAGGTGCTGGTGACCTTGAACGTGGCCGTGCAACCGCCCTGAGGCGGGTCCGTCGTCGTGAACGACGTGCCGTCGGACGGCGTCGAGCTGTTGCCCGCCGCGTCCCTGGCCACCACCGAGACCGTGTACGCCGTCGCCGGGCTGAGCCCGCTCAGGTCGTACGACGTGCCGGTCGCCGTGCCTGCCTTGGTGGACCCCAGGTAGACGTCGTAACCGGTCACACCCACGTTGTCCGTGGAGGCCGTCCAGGTCACCTTCGCGCCCGAGCCGGTGATGCCCGAGACGGAAGGTTTGCCCGGCTTGGTAGGTGCTGTCTTGTCCTCGGTGTCCGCGGTCGTGAACGTCGTCTCGTCCGAGGCCGCCGAGGTGTTGCCCGCCGCGTCCCTGGCCACCACGTGGGCGGTGTAGGCCGTGGCAGGGGTGAGCCCGCTCAGGTCGTAGGAGGCGCCGGTCGCCGTGCCTACCTTGGTGGACCCCAAGTAGACGTCGTAACCGGTCACGCCCACGTTGTCCGTGGAGGCCGTCCAGCTCAGCTTCGCCGCCGAGCCCGTGATCCCGGAGACCGCGGGCTTGCCCGGCTTGCTGGGCGCTGTCTTGTCCTCTTCCTCCGGACCCGGCGGGTCACCCCAGATCTTGGTGGCGCCGCTGTAGAGGGTGATGTTCTTCGTCAGCACCGGCGTCGTGCCCGGGGTGGTCGGTATGCCCTTGTACGACCAGTCGTTGGACGGGTCCCAGGTGCCCGCGCTGCTGATCCTGAACTGCACCTCCCTGCGGTGCTGCGACTGTCCCGCCGGCGCGATGGCCTGGCCGGAGCAGTCGATGTTCACGTAGTACGTGGTCCCGCCCGCCGAACCGAGCGTGGGGGCCTTGCACTGCGTGTAGGCCGACGACACGCTGATCTGCGAGGCGGTCGTCGAGCCGTCGAGGGTGAAGTAGTAGCGGAACGAGCCGTCCGACAGGACCCTCGCGGGCCAGGCCGACTGGTTGCGCACGATGGCCTTGATCTCGGTGAAGGTCGTGCCGGAGGCGTTGACCCCCGCCTCGACGAAGATCTCCGGGCCGTCGGGCGTCTCGGCGACCGGGAAGTTCGCCGCGGGAGCGCCGCCGTACTCCTTGTAGAGGCGGGCGAGCGCGCTGGTGAAGCCCGCGTTGTAGTCGGTCGCCACCTCGTTCATGACGTAGTCCTGGCGACTGTCGGTGTACTTGTCGTCAGGGTCGGGCGGGCCGCCGACCAGCGCGCCGTACAGCGTGTGGCGGCTGTCGACCGGGCTGGTGATCTGGTCGGTCCACGAGCCGTGCGCCGTGCGGTGGTGCGGGTTCTTCGGCGGGTTGGCGCCGAACCCGATCATGTACGACGAGTTGCGCGGGTTGTCGCCGAGCGCGTAGTTGATCTGCCGTACCGCGAAGTCGTGGTAGCGGGCCTTGCGCTCGGTGTCGGTGATCGAGTCGCTGTGCACGAGCGCGACGAACGAGGTGTTGGCCGCGTACCGCAGCGACCCCCACCGGTCCAGCACGGCCTCGCCGCCCGGCGAGTACTTGACCTTGGAGCCGTTGACGCCGACCGTCCACCAGTCGAGCCAGCGGTTGGCGTCGTCCAGGTACTTCTGCTTGCCGGTCAGCTTGTGCAGCAGCACGTACGCGCCGTACGACTTGTCGTCCCAGGCGATCGTCCACTTGTACGACTTGGTCGTGCTCTGCGGTTCGGTGCCCAGGTTGTCGTAGCCGGCCTCGGCCTTGGCCAGGTAGGAGGCGTCGTTCGTGGCCCGGTAGAGCCAGATCGCGCCCCAGACCAGCTCGTCGTTGAAGCCGCTCCAGGAGTTGTAGTAACCCTGGGCGTCGCTGACGCAGTCGCTGTACTTCTTCCTGACGCTGTCGGCGAAGGAGTACAGCTGCTTGGCGTGCGTCACCAGCGTGTCGGCATAGGCCGGGTTGGTCGGGCGGAAGACGATCGAGGAGGCCGCCATCGCCGCCGCCGTCTCACCCGCCAGGTCCGAGCCGCCGCACGACGCGTCGATCTTGTAGGCGGGCCGCTCCATCTGCATGGCCTCGGCCGGGCCCCACCAGGCGTGGTCCTTGCCGCCGTTGCCGACCTGCCCGTACAGCACGTTGGCCGACGGGTGGGCCTTGATGAAGTAGTCGTTGACGAACTTGAGGTTGTTCAGCAGGTGGGTGAGCTGGCCGGAGCCCGCGTAGGCGTCGCGGTACTCCACGCCGCCCCAGGCCAGCATGGTGGCGGAGAAGGCCATCGGGAAGCCGAACTTGACGTGGTCGCCCGCGTCGTACCAGCCGCCGGTCAGGTCGACCCCGACGTCCTTGCCGTCGTTCATGCCCGAGTCGCCGCGCCAGGAGACGCGGTTCCAGTCGGGCAGGTCACCCGACTGCTGGGCCTCGTAGAACCACAGCGACTTCTGCAACGCCTCGCCATAGGCGAAGGCGGGCGCGGCGTGGGCCGCCGGCCCCACCCCTGTGACCAGGGGCAGGACCAGCGACGCCGCAGCGATCAGTGCTGCTTTTCTCACGGGAAGAGCCGCCCGTACTCGGCGAGGGCCACGGCCACGTCCACCTGCGCCCAGAAGCGGTGGTAGTTGAACGTCGGCGCGGGGCCCGTGCCCTGCAGGAAGGCGTTGACCTCGGGCCAGTCGGGGTCGTTCTTGTAGAAGGACCTGATCGACATGAAGGTCGAGCTGGAGTTGATCGTGTCGCCGTTCGGCATCTTGCCGGTCCAGCCGGAGGGCACGTACACCGGGTCGTTGAGGCGCCGGTAGTCGGCCTTCGTCTCCGTGACCGACACGCCCTTGGCGTCACGGTGCTGCCACACGCCGTCGAGCAGCGCCTTGGCCATGTTCTTGGCCGCGGTGTTGTTCGCCTTGGCGGCGTAGTACATCAGCACCTTGGCGTACGCGCCGGCCACGCCGACGTCGTCGGTGTAGTAGGCGAAAGTCACGTGCAGGCCGGGGTTGGCCGGCGGCATGCCGCTCGTCGAGGTGAAGTCGCCGGAGGGCTGACCGGTCCACCGCAGCGTGGAGGGCATCTGGTACGTGCCGTCCGCGTTGATGGTGGTGTTGGCCATCGCCCAGGAGACCCACTTGTCCAGCACCGCCTTGGCGTCGGCGTTGCCCGAGGCGTAGTAGAGCTCGGCGACCCGCTCCATGCTCCACGCCTGGAACCCGAACCACTGGTTCGACGGCGGGTCGTGGTAGACGGGCTGCCAGTCGTAGGCCATGCCGTGGAACTTCGGCAGGCTCGTCGGCGGGGCCGCGTAGTGGCCCTCCCAGCTGTTGGTCGCGCCACCGGCGATGGCGCCCTCGGCCGACTGCAGCCAGGTGTAGAACTGCAGCTGGCGGGTGAGGCTGGTGCTCCAGTCGGCCGCGCCGGTGCTGCTCTTCGGCTTCAGCTCCGCCACGTTGGCGAGGGCCCAGGCCGCGAGCGGGTTCTGGTAGCCGGAGTGGTTGTGGCTGGAGCCGATGCGCCACGCCCAGCCGGCGCTGGTGTCGCTCGCGCCACCCCAGGCGTAGTACCACGACAGCAGGTAGTTGGAGGCGTCCTTACCGGTGCCCGCGGCACACGAGGTGCTGGTGCAGCCGGGCTTCTTGAAGTACTTGTCGTACATCGAGTAGCGCAGGTAGTCGCCCATCTTCGCGGCCTTGGCGACCGACGCCGAGATCTGCGACTCCTTGCCCTGCTGCTTGGCCCACGTCTGCGCCCAGTACGCGGCCTGGACGGCCCGCGCGTCGGCGTCGGGGGCGTTGGTGTACTTCCACTGCTTGGCGTAGTTGCTGTCCTTGGTGAACAGGTCGAGGAAGCCGTTGGGGCC
>JABFVJ010000448.1 GCA_013362835.1 Nonomuraea sp.
CCACCGCGGTCACCCTGACCCTGGCCGCCCTCGGCGTGGACGCGAGCACGCCCGGCGCGATCCGCGCCGCGCTCGCGGCCCGCGAGCGGGAACTGGGCGAACGGCTGCTGCCCCCGACCGTCGTCGGCTGGAGCGGCAGCCCCCCGGCCGCCCTGGCCGCGCTCCCCGAGGGCGCCCGGCTGCGGATCGACACCGAGCAGGGCGAGAGCCGCACCGAGGCCGACGGCCTCCCACCCGGCGTGCACCGGCTGACCGCCACCACCCCCGACGGCCGCACCGCCACCGCCCACCTGATCGTCGCCCCGCCCCGACTGCCCACCCCCGCGGGACGCACCCACGGACTCCTCGTCCAGCTCTACTCCCTGCTGTCCCGCCGCTCCTGGGGCATGGGCGACCTCGGTGACCTCGCCGAGCTGGCCGGCTGGGCCGGGCGGTCGCTCGGCGCCGGGTTCGTCCAGGTCAACCCGCTGCACGCGGCCGTGCCCGGAGCCCCCACCGACCCCTCCCCGTACCGCCCCTCCTCGCGACGCTTTCCCGACCCCGTGCACCTGCGGGTCGAGGACGTCCCCGAGGCCGCGTACGTCGACGACCCCGAACGCCTGCGCGCCCTGCTGGAGAGAGCCGGCCGGCTGCGCGAAGCGGTGCTGGACAAGGGCGCGTTGATCGACCGGGACGCCGTGTGGGAGCTCAAGCGGGAGGCGCTGGAGCTGCTCGGCGAGGTCCCCCTCGGCCCCGGCCGGCGCGCCGCCTACTGCGACTTCCTCGCCGAGCAGGGCCAGGCCCTGGAGGACCACGCCACCTGGTGCGCCCTCGCCGAGGTGCACGGCTCGGACTGGCACCGCTGGCCGACCGGCCTGCGCGACCCGCGGTCGGCCGAGACGACGCAGGCCCGCAACGGCCTCATGGACCGGGTCGACTTCTGGTCCCGGCTCGCCTGGCTCACCGACACCCAGCTGACCGCCGCGCAGCGCGCCGGGACCGAGGCCGGGATGCCCGTCGGGATCGTGCACGACCTCGCGGTCGGTGTGCACCCCGGCGGCGCCGACGCCTGGGCGCAACAGGAGCACTTCGCCGCCGGCATGTCGGTCGGCGCCCCGCCGGACGCCTTCAACGCCCGCGGCCAGGACTGGGGCCTGCCGCCCTGGCGCCCCGACCGCCTCGCCGAGTCCGGCTACGCCCCGTTCCGCGACCTGCTGCGCGCCCTGTTCCGCTACGCCGGAGCCCTGCGCATCGACCACGTCATGGGCCTGTTCCGGCTCTGGTGGGTCCCGCAGGGCCACCCGCCCACCGAGGGCACCTACGTCCGCTACGACGCCGAGGCGATGCTCGCCGTCCTCGTCCTGGAGGCCTCCCGGGCCGGGGCGCTGGTCATCGGCGAGGACCTCGGCACCGTGGAGCCCGGCGTGCGCGAGGCGCTGCGCGAGCGCGGGGTGCTCGGCACGTCCGTGCTGTGGTTCGAGCGCGACTGGGACGGCGACGGCCGCCCCCTGCCCCCCGACGGCTGGCGCGCCGACTGCCTGGCCACCGCCACCACCCACGACCTGCCCTCCACCGCCGCCCGCCTCACCGGCGAGCACGTCGAGCTCCGCGACAGCCTGGGCCTGCTGACCCGGCCCCTGGAGGAGGAGCGCGCCGAGGCCGCCGCCGACGCGGGGGAGTGGCTCGCCCTGCTCTCCCGGCTCGGCCTGCTGCACGGCACGGGCGGCGGCGGTGACTCGTCGTCGGAGGAGGCCCAGATCCAGGCCGTCCACCGCTTCCTGCTGCGCACCCCGGCCCGCATGGTCGGTGTCTGGCTGCCGGACGGTGTCGGCGACCGCCGCCCGCAGAACCTCCCGGGGACGTGGGACCAGTACCCGAACTGGCGCCTGCCGATCGCGGACGCGCGGGGGCGGCCGGTGACCCTGGAGGACCTGGCGGCCTCACCGCGGCTGCACGCCCTGATGGACGTGCTCAGGGAGGGCGGCGCGTGAGGCGGGCGGCCCTTACGGCACCCCGGGCGCGCGCCTCAGGTCGGCGTTGGATATTTTGACACCGTGGACAAGAAGAACGCCCTGCGCGCCGGCGCCCTGGCAGCCGGTACGACGCTGATGATGCTGCTCATGTCGTCCCCCGCGAGCGCGCTCAGCCGCGACGACGGTGACGACCCCGGTCAGGGCCTGAGCGTCATCGAGACGCTGGGCCTCTTCGTCGCTGCCCCCATCGTGCTCTACCTGGTCATCCACGTCCTGGTGACGATCGCGGACAAGACGCACCAGAAGAAGGACCCGACCAGCTCCAACATCACCGCCAAGGCCGACGCGAAGAGCGAAGTCAAGGCCTGACCCGCGTTCCTCGTCGAGGGCGCCGTCGCGATGACCGCGGCGGCGCCCTCGTCATGACAGGACCGGTCCGAGCCCGCCAGCAGGTCCCGCAGCAGATCGGCGAGCTGACCGGCCCGCTGGGCGCCCAGGGCGGAGAGCGCCTCCGTCTGCACCGCCAGCCCCGCGCCGACGGCCTCGTCGACCAGGGCGCGGCCCTCGCCGGTGAGCGTGACGTGCAGCCCGCGCCGGTCGTGCGGGTCGGGGGAGCGGCGCAGCAGGCCCGCCCGCTCCAGCTTGTCCAGGCGCCCCGTCATGCCACCGGTGGTGAGCATCA
>JABFVJ010000464.1 GCA_013362835.1 Nonomuraea sp.
CGTCGGTGTCGCCGCTCTCGTCCAGGACCACGGCGAGGCCCACGGCGGCCTGCGCCCGGTCGGGGCTGTCGGGGTCGGCGGCAAGGTCGGTCAGTATCGCCGCCGCCCCCCGCAGGTCGCCGCCCTCGGCCAGGCGGCGGGCGGTGTCGAGGGGCGGCGCATCCAGCTCTGAGGACGTCAAGAGAGCTCCTTCTGGCGACGGATCGCACCGAGCCTAACGGCTCGTCGCGATCATGTCTGCTCACTTGACGGTGTCGGAATGGGCGGGCCCCCTGGGCGGGGGCCCGGCCGCGGATCAGTCCTCGTACGCCTCGAGCGGCGGGCAGGAGCACACCAGGTTGCGGTCGCCGTAGGCCTGGTCGATGCGGCGCACCGGCACCCAGTACTTGCCCTCGCGCAGCGACGGCAGCGGGTAGGCGGCCTCGCTCCTGGAGTACGGGTGCGGCCACTCGTCCGCGCTGACCGACTCGGCCGTGTGCGGGGCGTTGCGCAGCGGGTTGTCGCTCTTGTCGTAGTCGCCGGAGGCCACCTTGGCGATCTCGGCCCGGATGGCGATCATGGCGTCCACGAACCGGTCGAGCTCGTCGAGGTCCTCGCTCTCGGTCGGCTCGATCATCAGCGTGCCGGCCACGGGGAAGGACATCGTCGGCGCGTGGAAACCGTAGTCGATCAGGCGCTTGGCCACGTCGTCCACGGTGACGCCGGTCTCCTTGGTGATCTGCCGCAGGTCCACGATGCACTCGTGGGCCACCAGGCCGCCACGCCCGGTGTAGAGCACCGGGTAGTGGGGGGCGAGGCGCCGCGCCAGGTAGTTGGCCGACAGGATGGCCTGCTCGGTGGCCGCGGTGAGCCCGTCGGCGCCCATCATCCGCACGTACGCCCACGAGATCGGCAGGATGCCCGCCGAGCCGTAGGGAGCCGCCGAGACCGGCCCGACCGGGGTGCCGTTGTGCAGCGGGTGGCCGGGCAGGTAGGCCGCGAGGTGGCCGCGGACGGCGACCGGGCCGACGCCGGGGCCGCCGCCGCCGTGCGGGATGCAGAACGTCTTGTGCAGGTTGAGGTGGGACACGTCGGCGCCGAACTCGCCGGGCTTGGCGAGGCCCACCAGGGCGTTGAGGTTGGCGCCGTCGACGTACACCTGGCCGCCGGCCTCGTGCACCTTGGCGCACACCTCGGTGATCGACTCCTCGTACACGCCGTGCGTGGACGGGTACGTCACCATGATCGCGGCGAGCCGGTCGCGGTGCTTGGCGATCTTGGCGTCGAGGTCGGCCAGGTCCACGTTGCCGTCGGCGTCGCAGGCCACGACGACGACCCGCATGCCCGCCATGACGGCGCTGGCCGCGTTCGTGCCGTGGGCCGAGGACGGGATCAGGCACACGTCGCGCTCGGTGTCGCCGGCCGCCCGGTGGTAGGCGCGGATGGCCAGCAGCCCGGCGTACTCGCCCTGGGAGCCGGCGTTCGGCTGGATGGAGACCGCGTCGTAGCCGGTGACCTCGGCCAGCCAGCTCTCCAGGGTGCCGATCAGCTCCCGGTAGCCCCCGGTCTGGGCGTCGGGCGCGTACGGGTGGATGCCGGCGAACTCCGGCCAGGTGATCGGCTCCATCTCGGTGGTCGCGTTCAGCTTCATCGTGCAGGAGCCGAGCGGGATCATCGAACGGTCGAGCGCGATGTCCTTGTCCTGGAGTTTGCGCAGGTAGCGCAGCATCGCGGTCTCGGAGCGGTGACTGTGGAAGACCGGGTGGGTCAGGTAGCCGGACTCGCGTACCAGCTCGGCGGGCAGCGCGTCGGCCGACAGCTCGGCCCCGTCGCGCTCGACGCCGAAGGCGGCCCACACCTTGACGAGCTCGGCGACGCCGGTCTTCTCGTCGCAGGCGATCGAGACGTGGTCGTCGCCGGCGCGCCACAGGTTGACCCCGCGCTCGGCGGCGGCGGCGACCACCTCGGCGGCCCTGCCGGGCACGCGGACGAGGACGGTGTCGAAGAACTCGCGGTGCACGACGTCCAGGCCGGCCTCGCGCAGCCCGTCGGCCAGCGCGACGGCGTGCCGGTGCACCCGCAGGGCGATGCGGCGCAGGCCCTCGGGGCCGTGGTAGACGGCGTACATGCCGGCGATCACGGCCAGCAGGACCTGGGCGGTGCAGATGTTGCTGGTGGCCTTCTCGCGGCGGATGTGCTGCTCGCGGGTCTGCAGGGCCAGCCGGTACGCGGGGTCGCCGTCGACGTCGATCGACACGCCGACCAGGCGGCCGGGCATCTGCCGCTGCAGGCCCTCGCGTACGGACATGTAGGCCGCGTGCGGCCCGCCGAAGCCGAACGGCACGCCGAAGCGCTGCGAGGAGCCGACCGCGATGTCGGCGCCGAGCTCGCCCGGGGCGGCCACGAGCGTGAGGGCCAGCAGGTCGGCGGCGGCCACGACGAGCGCCCCCGCCTCGTGCGCCCGCGCGGCCAGGTCGCGGAAGTCGCGCAGCCGGCCGGAGGCGCCCGGGTACTGCACGAGCACGCCGAAGCACTCGGGCAGCTCGCCGGCGAGGTCGTGCTCGACGAGCGTGATGCCGAGCGGCTCGGCGCGGGTGGCGAGCACCGCCTTGGTCTGGGGCAGCGTGTCGGCGTCGACCACGAACACGGTGCTCTTGGACCGGCCCGCGCGGCGGGCCAGCGTCATGGCCTCGGCCGCGGCGGTGGCCTCGTCCAGCAGCGAGGCGCCGGCGACATCGAGGCCGGTCAGGTCGGAGACGACCGTCTGGAAGTTCAGCAGCGCCTCCAGGCGCCCCTGCGAGATCTCCGGCTGGTACGGCGTGTAGGCCGTGTACCAGCCCGGGTTCTCCAGCAGGTTGCGCCGGATGACGGCGGGCGTGACGGTGTCGTGGTAGCCCAGGCCGATCATGGAGGTCAGCACCCGGTTGCGGGAGGCCAGCTCGCGCAGCTCGGCGATGGCCTCGGCCTCGCTCGCGGCGGCGGGAAGGTCGAGCCGGTCCTTGGCCCTGATGGACTCGGGCACCGCCACGGCCACCAGGTCGCCGACGGACTCGAAGCCCACGGCCTCGAGCATGCGCTGCTGCTCGGACTCAGAAGGGCCGATATGCCTGGACGAGAACGGCGGAGCGGACAGATCAGTCATGGAGGTTGCCTCCTGAGGCTGTGGAGACCGGCGCCAGGGCGCGGACGAGTGCCGGATCTCCCCCTCTGTCATCACGCAGTCATCGCGACCTGAGAGCTTCACCCCGCCTTGGGGCTTGCACCGTCGGTGAGGCGCGCCTGGCGGGCGCACCTGCTTTCCAGAGTTGCCTCACCCGAGCGGTACGGGATGCCTGAGAGATTCCGGGGAGGGTTGCTCCTTCGGCGCCCCAGGACCGAGGCCCAGGGACTCTCCCGCACGGGGTCATCAGCCTTACTCTGTCCTAGATTACTACGGTGTGTTCAGCGGTTCAGCTCACCCCGTGCGGCGTGCGCGCCGCCGGCGGGCCAGCTCGTCAGCGGGGTGGTCGGCCGGGACGGTGTCCTCGACCGCCGCTCTTTCCCCCGGCAGCTCCGCGAGTGAGCCCTCGACCTCGCGCCAGACCCGGCCGAGCGCGATGCCGAACACGCCCTGCCCGCCCTGGAGGAGATCGATCACCTCGTCGGCCGAGGTGCACTCGTAGACGCTGACTCCGTCGCTCATGAGCGTGATCTGGGCGAGGTCGGCGACCCCGCGATCACGCAGGTGCTGCACCGCGGTGCGGATCTGCTGCAACGACACTCCCGTGTCCAGCAACCGCTTGACGACCTTGAGCACCAGGATGTCGCGGAAGCTGTAGAGCCGTTGGGAGCCCGAGCCTTGCGCGGCTCTTATCGTGGGCTCCACCAGGCCCGTGCGCGCCCAGTAGTCGAGCTGCCTGTAGGTGATGCCGGCCGCCGAGCAGGCTGTGGGCCCGCGGTATCCGATGTCACCGGGCAGCGACGCGGGCTGCTCGTCGAAGAGCAGGCCCTGCTCCCCGGCACGCTGCCGCGCACTCTCGCGCCGCACCGGATCTTCCTGGCCGGCCGTCTTTCCCTCGCCGCTGCTGACCGCCACGCGGACCTCCGGCTTTCTCTCATCCCGTGGCCTGATCTGGGGGTTCGTAAAGGGCGACCACGGGTTTCACTTGCACCGTAGGACCGTGACCATGGCGAGTCAACGATCCGGCTCGGCGCGTCGTGAAGCGTAAATGCACTGAAATACCTACCCCGCCCTGCCGAAGTCTTCGGGAGTGATCGTGTCAAGGAACTCCCTGAACTTCTCCACCTCGTCCTCCTGGTCGTCAGGGATGATCACTCCGGCCTCCTGGACGACCTCCTCGCTGGCGAAGATGCGGGCGCCGGTGCGCAGGGCCAGGGCGATCGAGTCGGACGGCCTGGCGCTCACCTCCACGCCGTTGGAGAAGACCAGATCGGCGAAGAAGATGCCGTCACGCAGGGCGACGATGTTGACGGCCCGCAGGCCGACACCGAGCGCGCTCAGCACGTCTCTGAACAGGTCGTGGGTGAGCGGCCTCGGCGGCGGCTCCTCGGCCTGGGCCAGAGCGATGGCGGTGGCCTCGGGCATGCCGATCCAGATGGGCAGGAACCGCTCCCCGTGTGCCTCCTTGAGCAGGACGATCGGCTGGTTGGTGGGCATCTCTACTCGAACGCCCACGACCTCCATCTGCAACACGGGCTGCTCCGTATTCGACCGGCCGGTCGCCCGGCACCGCTGTTGACTAGGTCGCTTCTGCTGACACGCTTCTGCATTTCAACGTAACACCCGGCGGGCCTGGAATGTGCCCCGGCCTCACAGCTCTCTGCGCCCTCAGCGGCCGAGGACCGACCGGACGCCGGTGCGCAGCAGGGAGGCGTGCAGATCGAGCAGCAACGCCGACAGCTCCCTCGCCACCTCGTCGGCCTCGCCGATGGCCCCGGGGGCGCGGCGTTTGAGTATGGGCGCGACGGTCTGCTCCACCAGGCCGCTCTCGCGCTCGGCCGCGGCCTTGACCGCGCGCAGGTGGCGGGCGTGCAGGCCGAAGCGGGCCAGGGCGCCGACGCTGCGCGCGACCTTCAGCGCCTCCTCGTCGTAGCGCCTGGCCACGGGGGCGAGCAGGCCGTAGTCCTCCAGCTCGGCGAGGGTCTCCTCGTCGATGCCGGCCGCCTCCAGCAGCTCGGCCCGGCTGAGCCTGGTCTCCTGGGCCTGCTGGACGGCGCGCGGGCGGCCGAAGCTCTCGGCCATCCTGTCCTTGATCACCCGCAGCGGCAGGTAGTGGTCACGCTGCTCGGTCAGGATGAAGCGCAGCTGCTCGACGTGCAGGTGGGTGAACTTGCGATAGCCGGACGGGCTGCGCTCGGGCTCGATCAGCCCCTCGCCCTCCAAGAAGCGGATCTTGGAGATGGTGACGTCGGGGAACTCGCCCTGCAGCAGGGCGAGCACCTCCCCGATGCTCATGTGCGAGCGTGCCGCCTGTGCGCTCACGCGACCGCCTCCGGCCGCCCCACGAGTCGCTCGCTTCGCTCACTCATGCGCCGGCGTTGACCCTCATCAGGAAGACGAGGCGGAACTTGCCGATCTGCACCTCGTCTCCGGAGTGCAGGGGGACCTCCTCGATCCGCTCCCTGTTGACGTAGGTGCCGTTGAGGCTGCCCACGTCGCGCACGGAGAACTGGCCGCCGCGGTGGCGGTAGAACTCGACGTGGCGGCGGGAGACGGTGATGTCGTCGAGGAAGATGTCGCTCTCCGGATGGCGCCCGGTCGTGGTGAGGTCCTTGTCGAGCCGGAACCGGCTCCCCTGGTTGGGCCCCCTGGTCACCGTGAGCAACGCCGTGCCGGGCGGGAGCTGTTCGACCAGCGCCCGTTCGGCCAGGAGCATGTCGCCTGTCTCAGCCTCGTACGCCTCGATTCCCGCGACCGAGATCGTCGACGTGGTGTCCCCGGAGACCTCGGGTCTGGTCAGCGGTGACCCACAGCGGGAACAGAAACGGGCATCCTCGGGGTTGGCGTGCCCGCACTGCGTGCAGTAGACGCTCGGCATCGATCGGCTCGGCCTCCTACCGCGAAGACGCGGCACGGTGCTCGGGGCGCGCCTGCCTTCGCTCTTCAAGTTTGCGAATGCCGCAACTTACGCTGATCAGCGGCAAAGGTCAAGGCGGGGCGCTGGACTGTTGGTTCGGACGCTGACAAAGTTACCGCCGCTCCCGCCCCGTGGTCCATGCCGCCGCGCGTTTCTACATTACGATCTTGCGGCACTCCGCGCGCACATCGCGGGCAACGGTTTTTCCGTCACTCTACGTGATCAGATGGCGGCCTGTTCGACGACGCGGGCCCAGCGTTCGAGCAACGCCTGCGCCGCGTCCATGTCGGCGGCCTCGGCCCACAGCTCGGTGACGGGCTCGCTGGCGGCGGGCAGGATCAGCACCCACGAGCCGTCGTCGCGGGCCACGCGCACGCCGTCGGTGGTGTCGACGCGGCTGCCGCCCGGCTCGGACTCGGCGGCCTCGATGACCGAGCGCATGACCGCGCCCTTGGCCGCCCATTGGGTGGGGATCGCCCGCCGGAGCAGCTTCACCTCGGGGATCCTGGCGTCGATCTGGCTGAGCGACAGGCGGGTGCGGGCCACCAGCCCGAGCAGGCGCATGAACGCGGCCAGCCCGTCGATCGCCGGGCTGAACTCCGGCACCACGAACCCGCCCCGCCCGTCCGCCGCGAAGATCATGTCGGGGCCGGCGGCGGCCGAGGTGAGGGCGTCGAGCGCGGTCGGCGTCCACTCGACCTGTACGCCGTGGAAGCGGCAGACCTGCTCGGCGACCCGCGTGGTGGTGACCGGCAGCGCCACCCGGCCGCCCCTGCGCTCGGCCGCGACCAGGTCGAGCACGACCAGCAGGGCGCGTTCCTCGCTGATGAGCTGGCCCATCTCGTCGACCAGCGCGATGCGTTCGCCCACCGGGTCGAAGCGCACGCCGAACGCCGCCCGCGAGGAGCTGACCAGCTCCGACAGGCGTTGCAGGTCGCGGCGGCGGCCGGCCAGCGTCTCGGCGGGCGAGACGTCGTCGAGCCGGGCGTTGACGGTCAGCACCTCGACGCCCGCCCGGCTGAGCAGCGTGGGCATGACCAGCGACGAGGTGCCCCCGGCGCAGTCGACGACGACCTTCATGTCCTTGACCCCGGTCACGCCGATCGTGCGCATCAGCTCGTGCGTGTAGCCCTCGACGGCCCGCGCCGGGTAGTGCAGTTCGGCGATCTCGCCGGGGAAGGCGCGCCGGTACTCCTGGCGGGAGAAGACCCGCTCCAGCTTGCGCTGGGCGGCGGGCGGCAGGTCGGCGCCGCGGTCGTCCATGATGACGATGTCGACGCTCTGCGGGTCGCCGGGCGTGGTGCGCAGCGCGATCCCGCCCGCGGCGGACTCGCGCGCGGTGTGGAAGCGGGCCACCGGCAGCGGTGCGGCCTCCAGGTCCAGGACGTTGATCGCGCCCGCCGTCAGCGCCCCGATCACCGCGCGTTTCAGCGCCCTGGCGGCCAGGGAGCAGTCGCGGGAGGTGACGACGTACGCGCCCTTGCGCAGGGTGGTGGCGTACGCGCTGGCCAGGCGTACGCACAGCTCGGCGGTGATCTCGACGTTGACCAGGCCGCTCACGCCCCGGGGGCCGAACAGGTTGCGCTGGCCGCGCGACTCCCAGATGACGCTGGTGTTGACGACCGCGCCGGCCTCGATGGTCTTGAACGGGTAGACCTTGACGCCGCTGGAGACGTACGCCTCGGCCTCGATGACGCATTCGTCGCCGATGACGGCGTTCTCCTCGACGCGGGCGCCGGCCATGACGTCGGTGCTCTTGCCGATCACGCAGCCGCGCAGGTGGGCGCCGGGGCCGAGGTAGACGTTGTCGTGGACGACCGCGCGGTGCAGGAAGGCGCCCTCGCGGACGACCGCGTTGTTGCCGAGCACGGTGTACTCGCGCAGCTCGGCGCCGGCCTCGACCTTGGCGTAGTCGCCGATCAGCAGCGGGCCCTTGAGGACGGCGTCGGGGTCGACCGAGGCGGAGTCGGCCACCCAGACGCCGGGCGAGAGCTCGAAGCCGCCGATGTCGAGGGACACCCGGCCGGACAGGGCGTCGGCGTGGGCCTTGAGGTAGCTGTGGTGGGTGCCGACGTCCTCCCAGTAGCCGTCGGCGACGTAGCCGTAGATGGGGGCGCCGCGGGCCAGGAGGGCGGGGAAGACGTCTGATGACCAGTCGACCGGTTCGCCGGCGGCCACGGCGTCGAGGACCTCGGGCTCCATGACGTAGATGCCGGTGTTGACGGTGTCGGAGAAGACCTGGCCCCAGGTGGGCTTCTCCAGGAAGCGCTGAACGCGGCCGCCCTCGTCGACGATGATGATCCCGAACTCGAGGGGGTTGGGGACGCGTTTCAGACCGATAGTGACAAGCGCCGAATTTTCGCGATGAAACCGGATCATGTCGGATAAGTCGATATCCGTCAGGGCGTCGCCTGAGATGACTAAGAAGCGGTCGTCGCGGAGGCGGTCGGCGGCGTTCTTGACGCTGCCCGCCGTGCCGAGGGGGAGGTCTTCGGTGGCGTACTGGAGGTTCATGCCGAGCTCGTCGCCGTCGCCGAAGTAGTTGCGCACGAGCGCGGCGAGGAACTGGACCGTGACGACCGTCTCGGTGACGCCGTGCCGTTTGAGCAGGCGGAGCACGTGTTCCATGATCGGGCGGTTGACCACGGGAAGCAGAGGCTTGGGCTGGTTGGCGGTCATCGGACGCAGCCGAGTCCCCTCCCCGCCTGCCATGACGACCGCCTTCACCCGATCACTCCTTCGTGGTCGCGGTTACGAGTTGGCGCACCTGTACCACATACAACACCGCTGACCACCAGTACAGCCCCGTTCCCCACAGCGTGAAAGCCCATCCGACAATTCGGGCTATATCGGCGTACCAACCGGTGTGGGAGGCGAGGAAGAGGAGTGGGAAGGCGTACATGAGGTTGAACATGGCGGCCTTGCCCAGGAAATGCACCTGAAGTGCCTTATAGCCGTGTTTGCGAAGTACGGGGAAGGAACAGGCGACGAAGAGTTCCCGCGCCACGATCACGGCGACCAGCCACCACGGGATGACCTCGCGCAGGAGCAGGGCGAGGATGGTGGCGAACACGTACAGCTTGTCGGCGGCGGGGTCGATGATCCTGCCGAGCTTGCTGGTCTGGTTGAACGCGCGAGCGATCTTCCCGTCGAGCCAGTCGGTGAACCCCGCCACGGCGAGGAAGCCGATGGCCCACCCGTCCGCCTGGGGGCCCAGAACCAACCAGAGGAACACGGGAACGCCCAGGAGGCGCAGGAAGCTCAGCAGGTTGGGAACCGTCCAGATCCGGTCCTCGGCGGAAGTTTCGCTCACGCAGCAGACCCTACTGCGTGAATCCCCACCACAGACGCCCCGCCCGCCCCCGCCCTTCCCGCCGCGCGGGACGTCCACGGGCGAGGGCCGAGGGGCGGCCCAGTGAGCGCGGACCACGGGCCCCGTCGCCCCTCGGCCCCGCTGCGGGTGTGGCGGAGGCCCGGCTGGGGTGTTTTGGGGGGTGGTGGGGTGGGGAGGGCTGGTGGGAGATCCCCCCTGTGTGCCGGGTCGGCGTGAGGGGATGGGATGTGGCCCTGGGAGTCCGACGTGCTGCGCGGCACGCCGGAGGTCGCGTTGTTCCTCTGCCTGGCCCTCGGGTTCGCGCTGGGGCGGGTCAGGTTCTGGCGGGTGGCCCTCGGAGGTGTCACGGGGACCCTTGTCGTGGCGGTCGCCGTCGGGTTGCTCACCGGCGGGGTCGCGGTTCAATCGCAGGTGCGGACGATCGCGTTCGCGGTGTTCGCCTTCACGCTCGGCTACACCCACGGTCCCGCCTTCTTCGGGGCGTTCTCGCGGCGGAGCATGCGGTACCTGTGGTTCACGTTCATCGAGGTCGTCGCGGTGCTGGCGGTGGCGGCGCTGGTCGTGGAGGCGTTCGGGCTGGATCCCGGCACGGCGGCGGGGCTGGTCGCGGGGGCGGCCGCCGGGCCGGTGGCGCTGGGGACGGCGGCCGACGCCCTCCGCGCGCTGGACGCCACGGGGGTCGTGCCCGCGCAGGCCGCGCTCGGTCCCGCGTACATGCTGTCCACGCTGTTCGCCCTGGTCACGGTGGTGCTGATGACCAGCAGGGTCGCGCCCGCCGTGCTCCGGTTCGACCCGCGCGAGGAGGCGGCGCGGCTCTGGCGGGAGCTGGACGGCGAGGAGGAGGAGCCGCCGCCGGCGGTCCTGGGCCGGGCGCACCAGGTCACCACCGGCGAGGGCCGTACGGTCGGGCAGGCGGAGATCGCGATGGGCACCCGCGTGTCGGTGGAACGGGTGCGCAGGAACGGCCGGCCGATCGCGTTCGGCCCCGGCACGCCGCTGGAGCGGGACGACGAGGTCGTGGTCGTGGGGCTGCGGCAGGACGTGCTCAACGCGAGCGCCGTCGTCGGGCCCGAGGTGCCGGGACGGCGGGATCTCGACCTCGATCCCGAGGTGGCCGACGTGCTGCTCGGGAGCCGGCCCCCGGATACCGTGCGCGATCTGCGTGCGGGGCTGCCCGGTCAGGACGTTCAGGACCTGCACGTGTGCGAGGTGACGCGGGCCGGGTGCCGGCTGCCGGTACGCCCGGGAACGCCGCTCGCCCCCGGTGACGTCGTACGGGTGACCGGACTGAAGCGGGACGTGGACCGGGCGGCGGCGTGGCTGGGCGCGCGGGTGGACGCCGGGAGGCGGGCCGACGTCGTCTACCTCGCCGCCGGTCTCGTCGCAGGGCTGGTCGCGGGCGTGGCGGGCGGGATCACGGTGTCGGTGGGATGCCTGCTGGCGGGGCTCGTGTTCGGGCGGGTGCGGGCCGGTCGGGCCTCCTTCGGACAGTACGACGCGGGCGCGGCGCGGGTGGTGGGCGACCTGGCGCTGGGCGTGTTCGTCGCGGCGCTCGGGCTGTCGGCCGGTCCGGCGGCCGTGGAGTCGGCCTGGCGGCACGGGTGGCAGGTGGCGGTGGCGGCCGTCGTGCTGGCCGCGGTGCCCTTGGTGATCTCGCTGGCGGTCGCGGCCAAGGTGATGCTGCTGCCGCCGCCGCTGGTGCTGGGCGCGGTGACGGGGCAGCAGGGGCTCGTCCCGCCGCTCGCGGAGGTGCGGCGGGTGTCGGGGAACGGGACGCCGCTGCTGGCGTACACGGCGGTGCACGCGCCGGCAGGCGTCGTGCTCGCGCTGCTGGGCCCCGCCGCGGTGGC
>JABFVJ010000296.1 GCA_013362835.1 Nonomuraea sp.
GTGCGGCGCGCTCAGGTCGACCCCGAGCCGGCGCGCCCGGTCGGCGAGGCCGGGCGAGCCGGGCCGCGAGATCAGGTCCTCCAGCAGCTCGCCCCGCACCCGGCCCTCGGCCTCGGCCACGCTCCGCCTGAACAGCAGCAGCAGCGCGCACACCAGCGCCGCCCGCTCCAGGATGCGCTCGTCGGCGTCGTCGCTGCGCAGGATGAGCGTGCACAGCGGCTCCCCGCCGACGTCCACCGACGCGATCAGCAGGTCGCCCCTGCGCACGGTACGCCCGAGCGCCCTCGACGCCTGCGCCGCCTCGAACACCCCCGAGTCCAGCTCGCCCACGTCACCCGTGATCGGCCGGCCCAGGTCGTCGAGCACGGCGAGCGACCCGCCGAGCACCTCGGTCACCACGGCCGCGACGTCCTCGATGCCGCCGCCGCGCAGCACCAGCGAGGTCATCCTGTCGTGGGCCAGGGCGGCCCGCTCGACCGCCTCGCCGTGCGCCCGCGCGGTGCGGTGGGCGTGGGACAGCTCCTCCAGGGCGTTCCTGGTCTCCTGCAGCAGCCTGGCGTTGTCGATCGCGACGGCGGCGTGCGCGGCCAGGCTGGCCAGCAGCGACACCTCCTCCTGGTGGAAGGGCCGCGCGCTGCGGTTGGCCGCCATGAGCACGCCGATCACCCGCTGGCCCAGCCGCAGCGGCACCCCGAGGATCGCGACCAGGCCCTCCTCCTTGACCGCCTCGTCGATGTGCCCCTTGTGCCGGAACCTGGCGTCGGCGAAGTAGTCGGCCGTCGCGTACGGCGTCGCCGTCTGCGCCACCAGCCCGCCGAGCCCCGCCCCCATGGCCAGCCTGAGCGCCCTGAACTTGGCCGAGATCGACCCGTCGGTGACCCGCATGTACGTGTCGCCCTGCTCGGGGTCGTGCAGCGTCATGTACGCGATGTCGGTCGCGAGCAGCTGCCTGGCCCGGTGCACGATGGCTTCCAGCACGGCATCGAGGTCGCGCAGCGCGGCGAGGTCGCCCGCCGTGTCGTACAGCGCGGACAGCTCGGCCTCGCGCCGCGCCCGCCGTCTGAGCAGCGCCCTGACCTTCAGCGCCTCGACCTTGGCCTGCTCCAGCTCCTCGATCGTGGCCGGATCGGCCCCCTGCGCCCTGGCCTCGACGATCGGCCCCTCGAACTCGACCGCCGAAGCCTCCCGAGCGAGCAGCTCCAGAAACCGCATGCTCATGGCCTCACTCCGTGAGGCGGGCTCGGTCGCCAGACGTCGCCGCCTTCCCCCGCTCTGGTCGCTGCGCTCCCGCCGCTCCTCCAGGCGACGACACTCCCTCGCCTCACTAGCGAGCCGTCCAGCCGCCGTCTACGGGCAGGGAGACGCCGGTGATGAACGAGCCGCTGGGGCCGCACAGGTAGGCGACCAGCTCGGCCACCTCCTCGGGCTCGATCAGCCGCTTGACCGCGGCCGGTTGCAGCATGATGTTCTCGACGACCTCGTCGCTGCCGATGCCGTGCACCTTGGCCTGGTCGTCGATCTGCGCCTCGACCAGCGCCGTGCGCACGTACGCCGGGCACACGCAGGTCGACGTCACCCCGTGGGCCGCCCCTTCGAGCGCGACGACCTTGGAGAACCCCTCCAGCGCGTGCTTGGCCGTCGTGTACGCCACCTTGTACGGCGAGGCCCGCAACCCGTGGACCGACGAGATGTTCACGAACCTGCCCCAGCCCCGGGCGTACATGCCGGGCAGCACCCGGCGCGCGATCAGGAACGGCGCCTCCACCATCACCCGCATCATCGTGGAGAACACCTCGGGCGGGAACTCCTCGACGGGCGCGACATGCTGGAACCCGGCGTTGTTCACCACGATGTCGACGGGCTCGTCAGGCAGCGACCCGGCGAACCCCGGGTCGCTCAGATCGGCCACCACCGCGATCCCGCCGACCTCCGCGGCCACCTTCCCGGCCGCCTCGCCCTGCCTGTCGACCACCAGAACCCTGGCCCCCGCCGCCGCCAGCCGCCGGGCGCAGGCGGCCCCGATGCCGCCCCCAGCCCCCGTCACCAGCGCGGTCCGCCCCGTCAGCTCCTTCGCCATACTCGAAACCCTAGGCGGTCGCCGCGCCGCGACGCATGGGTGCGGGCGACATAGATGGGTGCCGTTCTATGTGGATCACTCCGCCGCCGGCGGCCGGGTCATGGACAGCACGTCGAGCGCGGCGTCGAGCTGCTCCTCGGTCAGCGTGCCGTCGGCCACGTGGCCGCGTTCGACGACGACCTCGCGGATGGTCTTGCGCTCGGCGAGGGCCTGCTTGGCTGTCTTGGCCGCCTCCTCGTAGCCGATGTACCTGTTCAGGGGGGTGACGATCGAGGGGGAGGACTCGGCGTACTCGCGAAGGCGGTCGACGTTCGCGGTGATGCCGGCCACGCAGCGGTCGGCGAGCAGGCGAGACACGTTCGCCAGCAGCCTGATCGACTCCAGGATGTTGCGGGCCATCACCGGGAGCTGGACGTTCAGCTCGAAGTTGCCCGACGCGCCGGCGAACGTGATCGCCGCGTCGTTGCCGATGACCTGGGCCGCGACCATGGTCGTGGCCTCGGGGATCACCGGGTTGACCTTGCCC
>JABFVJ010000357.1 GCA_013362835.1 Nonomuraea sp.
CCGATGACGATCGTGTAGAGCTGGAAGTTGTTGCTGTTGGGGTCCCAGCCGCCGTTGTTCACGCCGCGGAACATGCCCAGCAGGTTCTCCGGCGGGACGCCGCGGCACCAGGCGACGCCGTGCTCGCGGTAGGTCGGGAAGACGTAGTCGTCCTCGCGGGTGGCCCGCCCGGAGCCGATCTGGGCGGCCTCCTGGCCGAGCAGCGAGGCCCACAGGCCCAGCTCGCCCTGGCGCTGAAGGGAGGTGGCCTCGGCGTCGAAACGGCGGGTGAGCACCATGTCGCGGTACAGACCACGGAGCTCTTCGGGGGTGATACCGGCGACGTACTTGTCGTACGCGGCGTTCTTGACGCGCTTGCCCTCGGGCGTCAGCAGCTGAACCAGTTCGGGCTCGGTGCTCGGGGACTTCCTGGTCCCGGCGCTGCGTCGCGGTTTGCGCGCGGCAGTGCTCTCCACGGTCACGTGTGCTCCTCCGTCGGTCCGGCATCCGGGTTCGCCGGGTGCCAGTGCGGCTCACCTGAGGCCCTGCGGACGCACGGGGTGGGTGCGGGACCGGTCGGGATCAGGCGTGACAAGGTGCCCCGGCGAGCGCCCTGCAATAGGCACGTTACCCAGTGCTGCACATTTCTGTGAAACCCCTTCTGACCTGCGATTTTGCTTGGATTTCCAAGTAAGTCGATGCTTGGATTTCCTACTAGTCGCGGAATTCGGGAACAGCTGCTGGTCACAGCCTTGCAGGAGGCCGGAGCAACGGCACGTTATCCCGGCGACCCAGGTCACCGGAAGACTTTCTGTGTTTGACTTGCCGCGTGCGCGAAGACGGAAAAATCACCGTATTTCTGCTCGACGACCATGAAGTGGTCCGCCGGGGCGTCCACGAGATGCTCTCGGTCGAGGACGACATCGAGGTGGTCGGCGAGGCCGGTACGGCGGCCGACGCGCTGGTACGGATCCCGGCCACCCGGCCCGACGTCGCCGTCCTGGACGTGCGCCTGCCGGACGGCAGCGGGGTGGAGGTCTGCCGGGAGATCCGCTCGCGCGACGAGCGCATCAAGTGCCTGATGCTGACGTCGTTCGCCGACGACGAGGCGCTCTTCGACGCGATCATGGCGGGCGCCGCCGGATACGTCCTCAAGGCCATCCGGGGCAACGAGCTGCTCTCCGCGGTACGGGACGTCGCGGCCGGCAGGTCCCTGCTCGACCCGGTGGCCACCGCGCGCGTGCTGGAGCGACTGCGGGACGGCGGCGGCGCCAGGAGCGACGACCGGCTCGCCCACCTCACCGAGCAGGAGCGCAGGATCCTCGACCTGATCGGCGAGGGCCTCACCAACCGCGTGATCGGCGAGCGGCTGCACCTCGCCGAGAAGACGATCAAGAACTATGTGTCCAGCCTGCTGTCCAAACTCGGCATGGAGCGGCGGTCACAGGCGGCGGCGTACGTGGCGCGGATGCAGGTGGAGAGGGAGCGGCGCTGAGGCCCGCGGCGGCATCAGGGACCAAAGACCTCTGTCCTGGGAGGTGCCGGCGGCCGACAGTGGTCGTATGCCCTCCGACGAACAGCGCGCCGTCGACCTGCTCGCCCGCACCGACTACGGCCGGGTGGCCACCAGCATGCGCGCCCTGCCCTTCCTCGCCTTCGCCCGCCACCTCGTGGCCGACGGCCGGGTGCTGCTGCGGCTGCCCAGGAGCTGCGGCTACCACCGGGCGTGCACCGGGCACGTCGTCGCCTACGGAGCGGACAACCTGAGCACGGCCCGGCCCGGGGAGGGGCTGTGGTCGGCGCAGATCGTCGGGGAGTGCAGCGCGCACGAGCCGACGCCCGCCGAACTCGAACGGTTCGGCCCGGCGCCCCGCGTCGTCGACGGCGAGCCGTACGAGCCCGTCTATCTGCGCGTCGAGCCACAGTTCGGGACCGTGCACTCCACCGACGGCGCCCTGGAAAGTCGCTTCGCGCACATGCCGTGATCGAAAGCGACTGTCTGTGACAACGCCCAGCTCACAGCCTCGTTCGGTGCCCTAACATCTGGCGCGTGCCGCGCCCTTGTGTACCACCCCCCGTGTCCCACGCGCCCCCGCTGAGCGCCTTGTTGAGCCGTTACGCCGCCGGCTCCGCCGTCACCTGCGAACCCGTCGAACAAGGGCTGCTGAACCGCGGCTACCGGCTCCGCACGACCCGCGGCCGCTACTTCCTCAAGTACCACTTCGACCCCGACACCGCTGACCCCGCCGCCATCGAACGCCGGCACCGCGCCACCGAGCGCCTGGCCGACCTCGGCGTCCCCGTGGCCCCTCCGCTGGCCGGCCGCGACGGCCGTACGGTCGCCGTCGTCGGCGGGCACGCCTACGCCCTGCACCCCTGGGTCGAGGGCCGCCACCGTCACGGCGGCCAGCTCACCCCGGAGCAGTGCGCACGCCTGGGCGCCCTGCTGGGGGCCGTGCACGCCGCCCTGGAGCGCGTCATGCCACCCAAGGCGCGCACCCGTCCGGCCACGAGCCCCCACCCCGTGCGCAGCGCGGACCCCACCGACACCTTCGCCGTCATCGACGACCTGCTCGCCCGCGTACGCCGCCACCGCCCCGCCGACTCCTTCGACGAGCTGGC
>JABFVJ010000118.1 GCA_013362835.1 Nonomuraea sp.
CTGCGCGATGGGCGTGGTCCAGTAGTGGACCTTGGAGTAGTACTCCTCGTCGGTGGCGTGGAAGGTGTCGCAGTGCTTCGGGTCGGCGGTCTGCTCGCACGCCTTGGCGTTCGAGGGCGCCTCGCCGAAGTACTCGGCCACCTGGGCGTTGACCTTCGGCGAGATGATCCAGTCGAGCCACCGGTACGCGCAGCCGGGGTTCCCGGCCTTGGCCGCGACCATCCAGGTGTCGGACCAGCCGGTCGCCCCCTCCTTGGGCAGCGTGGCCTCCACCGGCGCCTTCTCCCCCTTGGCCACGTTGACGATCACCTGCCAGGTCGTGCCGACGACCGAGTCGCCGCTCTTGAACGACTGGATCTCCTTGGTGTAGTCCGACCAGTACTCGCCGACGATCTGCCGCTGCTGCTCGAGCAGGCCGACGGCGGCCTGGAACTGCCTGTCGTCCAGCGCGTACGGGTTCTTGATCCCCAGTTCGGGCTTGGTCGCCATGAGGTAGACGGCGGCGTCGGCGATGTAGATCGGCGAGTCGTAGGCCGTCACCTTCCCCTTGTACGGCGAGGCCGGGTCGAACACCACGCTCCACGAGTCGGGCGCGGGCTCGACGGTGTCGGTCCGCCACATCAGCAGGTTGGCGCCACGGCCGTGCGGCACGCCGTACGCGACGCCGCCGACCGAGTTCCACGGCTTGTTCTTCAGCCCGGCGAAGACGTCGGCGTAGTTGGGGATGAGCGAGGTGTTGACCGGGGCGACCGTGCCGCCCGCGATCAGGCGCAGCGAGGCGTCGCCCGAGGCGGAGACGGCGTCGTACTCGCCGGTCTTCATCAGGTTGACCATCTCGTCGGAGGTGCCGGCGACCTTGGTGTTCACCTGGCAGCCGGTCTGCTTCTCGAACGGGGTGACCCAGTCGACCTTGGGGTCGTTGGTGCCGTCCTCGACGTACCCGGCCCAGGCCACCAGGTTGACCTGGCCCTCCCCCGCGCCGAGCGTCGTGAGCGCGGGGATCCTCGGCGGGGTGAAGCCGCTCTGGCCGGGCGCGGCGGCGGGGCCGGGGGACGATCCTCCGCCGCAGGCCGTGGCGAGCATGAGGGCCGCCGCGGTGATCACGTATCGGGTCGGTCGCATGTGCGTCTCCTAGGGGGTGAGCGCCGAGTCCTCCGAAGCCGCCGAATCCTCCGAAGCCGCCGGGTCCTCCGAATCCAGGGCCAGTTCGTGCCGCCGCTGCCACACGAGCCGGACGCGGGCGCCGCGCAGGCCCGTCACGTCCGTGGCGGAGACCTGGAGGTTCTGCTGGAGCGCGATCAGCCGGCCGCCCGCGTCGAGGTCGACGACGAAGCGGGTGACCGCGCCCGCGTAGACGACCTCGGCGACGGTCCCGGCGGCGGCGTGCTCGTCCGGGGCCACGGGGACGTCCTCGTCCGGCACGACGCGCAGCTTCTCCGGGCGCACGCTGAAGGTGCCGGCCCGGCCGAGCACCTTCTCCGCCGCCTGACCCGAGATGAGGTTCGAGGTGCCGACGAACCCGGCGACGAACGCGGTCGCGGGCCGCTCGTAGATCTCGGCGGGCGTGCCGACCTGCTCGATCCGGCCGCGGTCGAACACCGCGATCCGGTCGCTCATCGTCAGCGCCTCCTCCTGGTCGTGGGTGACGAACAGGAACGTGATGCCGACCTCGCGCTGCAGCTCCTTCAGCTCGACCTGCATCTCCTCGCGCAGCTTCAGGTCGAGCGCGCCGAGCGGCTCGTCGAGCAGCAGCACCCTGGGCCGGTTGACCAGGGCTCGCGCCAGCGCGACCCGCTGCCGCTGCCCGCCGGACAGCTGGGCGGGCCGCCGCCCTTCGAAGCCCTCCAGCCGTACGGAGCGCAGCGCGGCGAGCGCCCTCTCCCTGCGGGCGGCCTTGGCGACGCGCTTCACGCGCAGGCCGTACTCCACGTTGGCCAGCACGTTCATGTGCGGGAACAGGGCGTAGTCCTGGAAGACGGTGTTCACGTCGCGTTCGAAGGGGGCCAGTCGGGTCACGTCCCTGCCGCCGAGCTCGACGGTGCCGGCGGTGGGGGCCTCGAAGCCGGCGATCATCCGCAGCACGGTGGTCTTGCCGGAGCCCGACGGGCCGAGCATGGCGAAGAACTCGCCGTCGCGTACGTCCAGGTCGATGCCGTCGACGGCCCTGACCGGGCCGAACTCCTTGCGCAGCCCGCGCAGCCTGACCGCCGTCTCGCTCTCTGGCATGACCGTTAACATATGGTCTTAGATGTTTCGCGACAATGGGCGTTCCGCTGTCGATGCGGTCAACGGAGGGTGGGCGATGGCGGGCAGCGGGTCACACCTCGCCGTCTTCGCGCCCGTGGGCGGCGCCGGGCGGGTCGAGGCCGTCGTACGCCGCCTCGCCGACGCCATCGCGCTCGGCCTGCTGGCCGACGGCGAACAGCTGCCCAGCGAGGCCGAGCTGGCCGCGCGCCTCGGGGTCTCCACGGTCACGCTGCGGGAGGCGCTCATGGCGCTGCGCCAGCGCGGGCTGGTCGAGACCAGGCGCGGGCGCGGCGGCGGCAGCTTCGTCCGCACCCCCGAGGAGCCGCCCGAGCTCGGCCGGCGGCTGCGCGC
>JABFVJ010000342.1 GCA_013362835.1 Nonomuraea sp.
GCTGCGGCGGCGCGTTGAACACGGCCTCGTCCAGGCGTCCCTCGGAGCGGGCCACCAGGACGGGGACCACCATCTGGCCCGTGACGTTGGTCGCGGTGCGGATCATGTCCAGGATCGGGTCGATGGCCAGCAGCAGGCCGACGCCCTCAAGCGGCAGGCCCAGCGTGCTCAGCGTGAGCGTCAGCATGACGATCGCGCCGGTCAGGCCCGCCGTGGCGGCCGAGCCGACGACCGAGACGAACGCGATCAGCAGGTAGTCCCCGATGCCGAGATGCACGCCGAACACCTGGGCCACGAAGATCGCGGCGAGCGCCGGGTAGACCGAGGCGCAGCCGTCCATCTTGGTGGTGGCGCCGAACGGCACCGCGAAGGCGGCGTAGTCGCGGTCGACGCCGTTGCGCTCGACCGTGACACGCTGGGTCAGCGGCAGCGTGCCGACCGACGAACGGGAGACGAAGGCCAGCTCGATGGCGGGCCAGGCGTTGCGGAAGAAGGTGACCGGGTTGACCTTGCCCCAGACCGCGAGCAGCGTCGGGTAGACGGCCAGCAGGACGATGAAGCAGCCGACGTACACGCCGATGCTGAACTTGGCCAGCGGGGCCAGCAGGTCCCAGCCGTACGTGGAGACGGCCTTGCCGATGAGGCCGGCGGTGCCGATCGGGGCCAGGCGGATGACCCACCACAGGGCCTTCTGCACCAGTTCGAGCACCGAACGGCTGAGGTTGAGGAACGGCTCGGCCTTCTCGCCCACCGCCAGCGCCGCCGCGCCGAGCACGACTCCCAGGAAGACGATCTGGAGGACGTTCACCTCGGTGAAGGACGTGACGATGTTGGTCGGCACGATGCCGGTGACGAAGTCGAGCCAGGTGCCGGCGCCCTCGGTGTCGACGGCCTTGGCGGCGCCGGTGTCGAGGGTGACGCCCTGACCGGGGTTGATGATCAGGCCGAGCCCGATCGCGAAGGCCACCGAGACGAACGCGGTGACGAGGAACCACAGCAGCGTCTTGGACGCGAGCCTCGCCGCGCCGTTGACGTTGCGCAGGTTGGCCACGCTGACCAGTACGGCGGTGAACACCAGGGGCGGTACGGCGAGCTTGAGCAGCTGCACGAAGATCTTGCCGACCTGGGTCAGGGTCTCGGCCAGCCAGGCGACGTCCCAGACCTTGGCGACGAATCCGAGCGCGACGCCGGCCACGAGGCCGACCAGCAACTGCAGGGAAAAACTGAATCTCTTCACGGGAAGGGAGCTCCGGAAGCCGGGCATGCCAGAGCGAAGGGGGCATGCGGGTGAGGAAGGGGGGACCGGGGACGAGCGGTCAGCGACACAGGGATCCGTGCAGACGGCACAGATCCACGTGCAGACGCTCGACGAGCCGCACGATCACCACAGAGAACCTCACGAAGCGCTACAACACCGTGCAGAACGGGCGATATTCCCGCCCGTTCTGTGTTCTACGTCACCCCCGGCTCAGGAGGCCAGCTCCTTGACCTTCTCCAGCAGCCGGACGCGCTCCTCGTGGGTACGGCCGAGCGGCGCGACGTTGAGCGTGGTCACGCCCGACTCCTTCATCGCCTGGATCCGGTCGCGGACGAAGCCCTCGTCGCCGATCAGCGACATGTTCTCCAGCAGCTCGGCGGGGACCAGCGCGGCGGCCTCGTCCTTCTTGCCCTCCAGGTAGAGGTCCTGGATCTGCTCGGCCTCCTTCTCGTAGCCGTAGCGCCGGGCGAGGTCGTTGTAGAAGTTCTTCCCCTTGGCGCCCATGCCGCCGATGTACAGGGCGGCCATCGGGCGGCCGAACTCGCGCAGCCCGGTCACGTCGTCGCCGATCGCGAGCGTGGCCTGGGCGATCACGTCGAGCTCGCCCAGCTCGGGGTCGCGCTTGGCCTTGCCGGCGGCGAGCGCGGGGCCCCACACGTCGGCGGCCTTCTCCGGGTAGTAGAAGATCGGCTCCCAGCCCTCGGCCAGCTCGGCGGTCAGCTCGACGTTCTTGGGGCCGATGGCGGCGACCACGATGGGGATGCGCGGGCGTACCGGGTGGTTGATGATCTTGAGGGGCTTGCCCAGGCCGGTGCCCTGGCCTTCGGGGAGCGGGATGGCGTAGTGGCGGCCGGCGTGCTCCAGCCGCTCGCGCCGCCAGACCTTGCGGCAGATCTCGATGATCTCCCTCGTCCGCGCCAGCGGCGCGGTGTACGGCACCCCGTGGAACCCCTCGATCACCTGCGGCCCCGACGCGCCGATGCCCAGCGTGAAGCGCCCGTCGGAGACGAAGTCGAGACCGGCGGCGGTCATCGCCATCAGCGTGGGGGTGCGGGTGTAGATCTGCAGGATGCCCGAGGCGATCTGCAGGCGCTCGGTCCTGGCGGCGATGTAGCCCATCTGGCTCACGGCGTCGAAACTGTACGCCTCGGCCACGAAGACGATGTCGAGTCCGGCCTTCTCGTAGTCGGCCAGCTCGGCGACCGTCTCCTTGAAACCGCCCGAGTAGTTGATCCCCATACCGATGCGCATGCCGGGCTCCCCATGAACCGAATGTTGTTCCGTTGCGATGGCAACAGGTTAGCGCGTCGGCGTGTCGCGCGGCGAAGCACTAGCCTGGTTCGGGTGCTGAGTCGGGTCGTCGTCATCGTCTCCGCCGTGATCGCCGCAGCCCTGGCGGGGCACTCGCTGATCCCGGCGCTCGGCGGGTTCACGCCGGTGATGGAGAGCCTGCTGCCCTGGCTGGGTCTCGCCGTTCCGCTGCTGCTGATCCTCGCCGCGCTGGCGCGCTCCAGGGCGGCCGCCGTGGCGGCGCTCGTGCCCGGGGTGGTGTGGGCCGCGATGTTCGGCTCCACGCTGATGCGCACCCCGCCCGGCGGCCCCAGCGACCTCGCGGTCGGCACGGTCAACGTGGGCGTGACCAACAGCGCGTCGGGCGAGGCCGTGAAGGCCATCGCCAAGGACCTCGACCTGCTGGCCGCCCAGGAGCTCACCATCGGGGGGCCGGCGGCCAAGCAGCTCAACAAGATGTTCGCCTACCACTACCCGGTCAGCACGGTCGGTCTGTGGAGCCGCTACCCGATCAGCGAGACCAGGCCGCTCGACGTCGGCATGGGCTGGCCGCGGGCGCTGCGCGCGGTGGTCGACACCCCCAAGGGCAAGGTCACCGTCTACGTCATGCACCTGGCCTCGGCCCGCCCCGGCCACACGGCCTCGCGCGACGCCTCCCTGGCCCACGCGCGCAAGCTCGTCGACGACGACCCCAGCAAGCGCATCCTGCTCCTCGGCGACCTCAACACCGCCACCACCGACCGGGGCATGCGCGGCCTGACCCCGCCGCTGACCGACGCGCAGGTCGTGGCGGGCGACGGGTTCGGGTTCACCTGGCCGGCCGAGTTCCCGATCACCCGGCCCGACCACATCCTGTTCAAGGGGATGACGGCGACCAAGGCGGGGGTGGCCCCGGCGACCGGCAGCGATCATCGGGCGGCGGTCGCCTCACTCCGCTTCTAGCAGGTCCAGCAGGCCGAGGTCGCCGGGGGTGTCGATGTCGGCGGGGTCGCCGTGCCCGTCGCAGGCCACCTCGGTGACCAGCTCCGGATGCGCCTTCATGAACGGCCGCGCCCCCACGTCCCCCACGGCGAGCCCGGCCACCTCGGCGAAGTGCTCGCGGGCGATCAGCACCGGGTTCCTCCGCCGGCCCGCGTACGTGGCCACCGCGAACCCGGCCCCCGACTCCGCGAGCGCCCGTACCGCGCCCGGCCGGACGAGGGGCTGGTCCACCAGCGCGATCACGACGGCCTCCGACTCGGGCGGCAGCGCGGCGAGGCCGACCCGCAGCGAGGAGCCCATGCCCGTACGCCAGTCCGGGTTGCGTACGGTGACCGCCCCGCGCACCTGCACGGTCGCCGCGCCCAGCACGACCACCACGGGATGGCAGCCGCCCTTCTCCAGCAGGCGCACGCCGCGGTCGACCAGGCGCTCGCCCGCGTGTTCCAGGAGCGCCTTGGGCGTGCCCAGCCTGGCGCCCTCCCCCGCGGCGAGCAGCAGCCCCGCGATCACGAGCCCTCGCCGTGGATGCGCCCGCCCGTCCGCGACAGCGGCTGACCCGAGCCGCCCCACCTGAGCTGGATGAGCTCGGCGGCGATCGACACGGCCGTCTCCTCCGGGGTGCGGGCGCCGAGGTCGAGCCCGATGGGCGATCTCAGCCTGGCCAGCTCGGCGTCGGTCAGGCCGGACTCGCGCAGGCGCGCCAGCCGGTCCTCGTGCGTACGCCGCGAGCCCATGGCCCCGATGTAGCCCGCCTCGGTCCGCAGGGCCACCTCCAGCAGCGGCACGTCGAACTTGGGGTCGTGGGTGAGCACGCAGATCACCGTGCGCTCGTCGACCTTCACCGAGGCCAGGTAGTCGTGCGGCCACTTGACGACCACCTCGTCGGCCTCGGGGAACCGTTTGGCGGTGGCGAAGACGGGCCGGGCGTCGCAGACGGTCACGTGGTAGCCGAGGAACTTGCCGACGCGGGCCACGGCCGCGGCGAAGTCGATCGCGCCGAAGACCAGCATGCGCGGCGGCGGCGCGAACGACTGCACGAACACCGACAGGTCGTCCAGCCGCCGCTCGCCGTGGCCGCCGTAGTGCCTGACGCCGGTCAGGCCCTGGGCGAGCATGCCGCGCGCGTCGTCGTCCACGGCCTCGTCGAGGCGGTCGAGGCCGAGGGTGCCCGAGGAGCGGTCGGGCCAGACGATCCGGCGGGCGCCGATCGGGCCGGGGCCCGAGACGATCGTGGCGACCGCGACCGGGTGGTGCGCCTCGACCGAGGCGGAGATCTCGCCCAGCTCCGGGAAGGTCTCGATGGAGATCGGCTCGACCAGGATGTCGATGATGCCGCCGCAGGTCAGGCCGACGGCGAAGGCGTCGTCGTCGCTCACGCCGTAGCGGCGCAGGACGGGCCCGTCGATCTCGGAGGCCAGCTCGAAGACCGCGCCCTCGACGCAGCCGCCCGACACGCTGCCGACCACCTCGTCGCCGCGTACCGCCATCGCCGCGCCCGGCGGCCTCGGCGCGCTGCTGAACGTGCTCACCACCGTCGCCAGCCCGAACCTGAGCCCCGACCTCCACCACCGCATGATCTCCGGCAGCACGTCACGCATGGGCGAGCCTTTCGCTGAGTTCCTCGTACGCGGCCAGGCTGTGCCCGGCCACCAGATCGTCCAGGTACGGCAGGGCGGCCCGCATGCCTCCGGTCAGCGGCTGGAAGTCCTCGTACCCTTTGTGGGGATTGACCCAGATGACCCGGTGCGCCTGGCGGGACAGCCTGGCGAGCTGGGCGCCCAGGAGCGCGGGATCACCCCGTTCCCACCCGTCGGAGGCGATCACGGCGATCGCCCCTCTCGCGCTGTGACGGGCGAGATATTCCTTGAACTCCTCTCCCAGCCGGGTCCCGCCGCTCCAGTCGGGGACGGCCTTGGACACCTCGTTCAGCGCGGTGCCGGGATCGCGGTGGCGCAGCCCGGCGGTGACCTCGGTGAGCCTGGTGCCCACGGAGAAGACCCTGGTGGCCCTCGGCTCGCTCCTGACCAGCGCGTGGGCGAAGCGCAGCAGGGTCTCGGCGTAGGGGGCCATCGAGCCGCTGACGTCCACGAACAGGACCACCTGGCGCGGCCTGCGGGTGTGGCGCCGGTGGCGCAGGGCGGCGACCTCGCCGGTCCTGAGGGCGTCGCGGATCGTGCGGCGCGGGTCGAGCCTGCCCCGGTGGGCCCGCTCGAAGCGGCGCGAGCGGCGGGTCTCCCTGCCGCTCCGCAGCATGGCCAGCATCCGGTGCACCTCGGCCCGTTCGGCCTCGGTGAGCCGGGCCACGTCCCGGTGCCGCAGCACCTCGGCGCGGCTCGCCGTCGCCGGCGCCGCGCTCTCCTCGCCCTCCCCCTCGCCGCCCTCGACCGCCGCCAGGTGCCGGGTGACGCTCATGGCCGCCGTACGGGTCATCGCCGCCCTCGTGCCGCCGAAGTACGCGGCGAAGCAGCGGTCGTAGCGGGGCAGGTCGTCGGGCGTGGCGCACAGGGTGAGCCGGCCGGCCCAGTAGACCTCGTCCCGGTCGGTCACGTCGAGATGGCCGAGGGCCGTGAGCAGGCTCCGCGTACGCTCGTGGTCGGCCCCGACGCCCGCCGCCCGCAGCGTCCTGACGAAGCCCGTCACGGTGCGGACCAGCTCATCCATGCGAGAGCAGCCCGTTGCCCAGGACGGCGGCGACGTCCTCCCGGTACTTCAGCGCGGCGCCCAGCGTGGCGGCGGCCAGGTCGGGGTCGAGCTCCTTGGCGCCGAGCGTGAGCAGCGCCTCGGTCCAGTCGATGGTCTCGGCGACGCCGGGCGGCTTGACCAGGCCGGCCCCCCGCAGCCGCTCGGCCGCCCGCGCCACCTGCACGGCCAGCGTCTCGGTGCAGCCGGGCAGGCGGCGCAGCAGGATCGCGACCTCGTGGTCGAAGCCCGGGTGCTCCAGCCAGTGGTAGAGGCAGCGGCGCTTGAGCGCGTCGTGCACCTCGCGCGTCCTGTTGGAGGTCACCACGACCACCGGAGGCGTCCTGGCCTTGATCGTGCCCAGCTCGGGGATGGAGATCGTGAAGTCGGAGAGCACCTCCAGCAGGAACGCCTCGAACTCGTCGTCGGCCCGGTCGATCTCGTCGACGAGCAGCACGCTCGGCTGGGTCTCGACGGCCTTCAGCAGGGGGCGCGCGATCAGGAACCTGCGGTCGTAGATCTCCCCCTCCAGCCGGCCGGCGTCGGTGATCCCGGCGGCCTCGGCGGCCTTGAGGTGGAGGAGCTGGCGGGCGAAGTCCCAGTCGTACAGGGCCTGGGAGGCGTCGAGGCCCTCGTAGCACTGCAGCCGGATCAGCGGGGCCTTGAGCAGCTCCGCCAGGGTCTTGGCCAGCTCGGTCTTCCCGACGCCCGCCTCCCCTTCGAGGAACAGCGGCCGTCCCATCCGCAACGCCAGGAAGGCGGCCGTGGCCAGCCCCTGGTCGGCCAGGTAGGCGTGCCGGTCGAGGAGCTCGATGAGCTTCTCCGGCGACTCGATGTCCATTGCCCTGATTGTCCGCCGCAGCACGCCTTCAGGCTACGTCGCCACCCTGCCGCCGCGATATTCATCGCGGGGACCTAGTTCTCGCCGGCTTCTCCACGTTCGCGGATCAGGGCGGAGAGTTCGGCGGTGGCGCGGCGGGCGCGGGCCTTCTCCGAGCCCTGGATGCCCATGGCGCCGATCGTCCGGCCGTCGGAGAAGTCGATCTTCGGCCAGGGGTCGCCCACCAGGAGGGTGACGTCGATGACCTCGGGCCAGGTGTAGCGGTGGCTGCGCATGGCGTTGACGACCGTGAGGCCCTGCTCGTCGGCCTCCACCCGCACCCGGCCCAGCAGGTGCAGGACGAACGCCACCGCGCACCCGAAGCCGACGATCGCCAGCCGGTCGGGCAGCTTGAACGGGTCGGCGATGAAGATCGCCATGATGACCGCCCCCGCCACGACCACCACGGCGAAGCCGTAGGGGACGATCCGGCCCCGGCTGGGGCGCCAGGTCACGGGCAGGGGCGGCGGAGTCACGGGCTCGGGCACGAGGGAAACCTACCGCAGGTCAGTGGAGGTCCCGCAGGAGGAGTGCGGTCTCCATGGCGGCCATGGCCGACTCGTAGCCCTTGTCCTCCTTGCTGCCGGGCAGGCCCGAACGGTCGAGCGCCTGGTCCATGGTCTCGCAGGTGAGCACGCCGTTGCCGATCGGCGTCTCCTCGTCGAGGGAGATGCGGGTCAGGCCGCTGGTCACCGAGTCGCAGACGTACTCGAAGTGGGCGGTCTCGCCCTTGATGACCGCGCCGAGGGCGACCACCGCGTCGCAGCGCCTGGCCAGCGCCTGTGCCACGACGGGGATCTCCAGCGAGCCGGGCACGCGGACGACGGTGGCGGTGGCGCCGCTGTCGTCGCACGCCTGCACGGCCCGCGCCACCAGCTGGTCGGTGATCTTGGCGTGCCAGCCGGCCGCCACCACGCCCACGACCAGGCCGGCCGCGTCCACCACTGCCACGCCTGGACGGCCTTCGCCGCTCATGATGCCTCCGAGATGTCCGAGGTGATGTCGTGGCCGAGCCGGTCGCGCTTGGCCTCCAGGTAACGCTCGTTGTGCGGGTTCATCGCCACGGGCATGGGCTCGCGGCCGAGGACCTTGATGCCGTAGCCGTCCATGCCCTTGAGCTTGGCCGGGTTGTTGGTGAGCAGCCGCACCGACCGTACGCCGAGGTCGGCGAGGATCTGCCCGGCGTTGGAGAACTCGCGGGCGTCCACCGGCAGCCCGAGCTCGACGTTGGCGTCGACGGTGTCGCTGCCGTTGTCCTGCAGGCTGTACGCCTTGAGCTTGGCCAGCAGCCCGATGCCCCGGCCCTCGTGCCCGCGCAGGTAGACGACCACGCCGCGGCCCTCCTTGGCGATGACCGCCATCGCGTGGTCGAGCTGCACGCCGCAGTCGCAGCGCAGCGAGCCGAACACGTCGCCGGTCAGGCATTCGGAGTGGGCCCTGACCAGGATGTTCTCGCCGTCGCCGAGGTCGCCGTAGACGAGCGCGACGTGCTCGCCGCCGTCGAGGGCGCTGGCGTAGCCGTAGGCGCGCCACATGCCGTGGGCGTTGGGCAGGCGGGTCTCGGCGACCCTGGTGACCATGCTCTCGGCGCGGCGGCGGTGGTCGACGAGCTGCTCGATGGAGACCAGCGCGAGGTCGTGCTCGTCGGCGAAGCGCCGCAGCTGCGGCAGCCTGGCCATGGTGCCGTCGTCGTTGACCACCTCGGCGAGTGCGCCGGCCGACGACAGCCCGGCGAGCCTGGCCAGGTCGACGGCCGCCTCGGTGTGGCCGCGCCGGGCCAGCACGCCGCCCTCGTGGTAACGCAGCGGGAAGATGTGGCCGGGGCGTACGAGCTCGTTGGGCTCGGTCGCGGAGTCGGCGAGGGTGCGGATGGTCTTGGCGCGGTCGGCCGCGGAGATGCCGGTGGTGACGCCGTCGCGGGCGTCGACCGTGATCGTGTACGCCGTGCGCATGCGCTCGCGGTTCTGGAAGACCATGAGGGGCAGCCCGAGCCGGTCGAGCTCCTTGCCGTCCATGGCCACGCAGATCATGCCGCTGGTGTGGCGGATGAGGAACGTGCACAGCTCCGGCGTGGCCTTCTGGGCGGCGAAGATGAGGTCGCCCTCGTTCTCGCGGCTCTCGTCGTCCACGACGAGGACGGGACGGCCGGCCCTGATGTCGTCGATGGCGCGCTCGATCGGGTCGAGCTTGATGTCGTTCATGCCGCGGCCGCCAGTTCCGGCCGGGCGGCGCGGTACTCGCGCAGCCACTTGGCGAAGCCCGCCAGCACCATGACGAAGAAGACGCCGTAGACGGCGCCGGAGACGTACAGGCCGGAGTTGAACGCGACCGGCACGCCCACCAGGTCGACCGCCACCCAGACGATCCAGAAGTCGACCAGCGCGCGGCCCTGCGCCCAGGTGGCGACGGCGCCGCCGACGAAGATGTAGGCGTCGGAGGCGACCACGGCGAGCGGCGCGCCCGGGTACCACGACAGGTCGAACGCCTTGAACAACGCGGTCACGACCACCGTGCCGAGCACCAGCGCGGCGATCAGCGTGATCCGCTCGCGCCCGGTGCCCGGCCGGACGGCGAGGGCGTGCTCCTCGGTGCCGCGCTTCCACCGCCACCAGCCGTAGACGGCCAGTACGGCGAACAGGGCCTGCTTGAGCGCGTTGCCGGTGACGTGCGCGCTGATCGAGGCGAGGAACAACAGCACCGAGCCGGTGAACTGCACCGGCCACGTCCACAGGGACTTGCGCATCGCGAAGGCCACCGTGGCCAGGGCGAACACGTTGCCGAGCAGGTCGGTCCACTTCACCGGCAGACCGAAGATGTCAATCGATGCGTCCACCCAGCTCATCGGGCGCCCACCAGCCTTTCCACATACTTGGCGATCACGTCGACCTCGATGTTCACCACGTCGCCCACCTGGCGGTCGCCCATGGTGGTCAGCTTCAGCGTGGTCGGGATGAGGCTCACGCCGAAGCTGTCGTCGTCAACCGTGGTGACGGTCAGGCTGATTCCGTCGATGGCGATCGAGCCCTTCTCGGCCACGTAGCGGGCGAGCGGTCCGGGGAGGGAGAAGCGCAGGTCGTCCCACTTCTCGCCGGGGGCGCGGGACAGCAGCCGGGCGGTGCCGTCGACGTGGCCCTGGACGATGTGGCCGCCGAGTCGCTGGTCGGCGCGTACGGCGCGTTCCAGGTTGACCGGCGAGCCGGGGATGAGGCCGCCGAGCGAGCTGCGGTCGAGCGACTCCCTCATCACGTCGACGGTGAACACGCCGTCCTCGACCTCGACGACCGTCAGGCACACGCCGTTGACCGCGATGGAGTCGCCGTGGGCGGCGTCGGAGGTGACGAGCGGGCCGCGTACGGACAGCAGGGCGCCGCCGCCCGCCGGCTCGATGGCGACGACCTCGCCCTTCTCCTCGATGATTCCGGTGAACATCACTTCTCCCTGCCTTGATGCGGAGTGGGCCGGGCGATCAGCCGCAGGTCCGGCCCGATGGGGGAAAACTCGTCGAAGGTGAGGCGGTGGAGCCCGGCGATCGTGCGCACGCCGGCCGGGCCGAGCGCGGCCGGGCCCTCGCCGAGCAGCGCGGGGGCGAGGTAGGCGACCACGCGGTCGACCAGGCCCCGCCTGACGAACGCGCCCGCGAGGGTGGGGCCGCCTTCCAGGAACACGCTGACCACGCCCCGGGCCGCCAGCTCCCCGAGGAGGGCGTGGAGGTCGAGGCCGCCCTCGGGATGGCGGGGCAGGCGCAGCAGACCGGCCTTGAGCTCGGTGGCGGCGTCGTCGGCGACGGCGATCAGCGTGGGCGCCTCGTCGTCGAGGACGCGGGCGCCCGGTGGCGTACGGCCGTCGGGGTCCACCACCACCCGCAGCGGCGGACGTGCCCCCAGGGGCCGGGTGGCGAGCGGCGTGCCCCCGGAGAGCAGCACGCTCGCGTCGGAGGCCCCGGCGGGTGGGGCGGGCTCGGGGAGGCGTGCGGTGAGGTGGGG